>VGXH01000009.1 GCA_016873405.1 bacterium | reverse complement strand
TTTTGCGCCGTCTTCCTGGAGGCCCGCGCGCGGCTGGCGGTGGCGCGCGGGCTGCGGGCCCTGCACGTGGGCGGCGAGGTGCGTCCCCACACGCAGGAGTTGATCGACCTGGCCGCGCGCATCTATGCCGCGCACGGGCTGCGCGTCCACCTGCGGCCGGCGGGCATGCGCACGACGCCCATCTGGCTGTCGTCGTTCGGGGTCTTCTTCGAGGAACTGGACGGCGGCGAGAACTTCACGGCCTCGCACAGCCAGAGCTACAAGGGCGGCTGGAAACCCATGGACGGCGAGGGCGGCCAGTTGATCGAGCTGGCGCCGCTGATCGAGGCGGGCGTGCGCGCGCTGGTGGCCGAGGCTGCGGCCGGCGGCGTCGCGATCGAGCTGGCTGCGGCCGACGATCCCCTGATCCGGCGCGACTTCGACCCCGTCGAGCCCTACGTGGACGTGTTGCGGCAGGTGGTGCCGGCGGCGCTGCTGGCGGCGGTGCCGGTTGCCGCGAGCAGCGGCTTCCGGGCCGCCTTCTGCACGGAAGGCGGCTCGATGGCGGCCGCGGCGCGACGCGTGTTCGCCGGGCTGGGGATCGAGTGCGCGGCCGAGCCGACCGCCGCCGGCGCCGTCTTCTTCACGCACGAAGAGGAGCACAGCGACTACCACGGCATCGGACAGCTGGACGGCGTCAACCACGGCGTGGATCCTGGCAAATGGCAGGTCTACAAGCACGTCGGGGCGCAGGAACTGCTGCAGCGGCGGCAGTGCGACGTCTTCTTCATCTGGGACCCGGACGGCGACCGCTTCAACATGGTGACCACCGCGCCGGCGGCGCTGGCGCAGCCGGCGGCGGCGGCCGGCCTGGAGGTCGACCCCCTGGACGGGGACCGCTGCCTGGTCTTCTTCAAGCCCAACCAGAAAAACTTCATGCTCACGGCGCTCAGGCTCGAAGGACTGCAGACCGACGGCTCGCTCGGCGCCCATGACTGGATCACGGCCACGACCTTCCCGACCAGCCGCAGCATCGGCGAGGTGGCCGCGAACCTGGCCCGGCGCACCGGCGCGAACCTGCCCGTCTACCAGGTGCCGGTCGGCTTCAAGTACTTCGCCGAACTGGTCGGGAGCCTCGAGCGGCAGACGGCCGCCGGCGCGCCGACCACCACGGCGCGCGACGCCACGGGCCGCGAGGTCGCCTTCGGGCCGCGCCCACGCCTGCTGATCATGGCGGAAGAGAGCGGGGGCGCGGCGCTGGGCTTCGTCGAACCGGTCGGCAGCCGGCGCGGCGCGCGGCGCAGCCTGGCGCCGAAGGAGAAGGACGCCATGCAGATCGGCGTCCTTGCGCTCTGCCTGGCGGCGCGGCTGCACGCCGCGGGCGACAGCTTCGCGGGCTGGTACCTGGCGGCGCTGGACCGCTGCGAGGCCACGTTCCGCTTCTACGAGCGGCGCGACCTGACGCTGTTCGACGAGTCGCTCAAGGGCGCCGAGCGCGCCGCGGCGCAGGCCGCCGGCAATGCGCGCAAGGAGGCCACCGTGGCGTTCTTCGCGGCGCTGGAAGGACGCGACCCCGGCGAGGTGGCGGCGGCGCTGCGGGCGGCGCTGCCGACGCTGCCTGCCGGTCGGGAGCTGCCGCCGGTCCAGCGCGCCTACCGCGCGGGGGACGGCACGCTGATCGAGTTCGCCGGGCTCTGGTTCGAGCTGCGCGCCTCGGGCACCGACGCGGTGCTCCGCTACTACATGGAAGGGCGCGACGCGGCCACGGTCGGCGCTCTGAACGAGGCCTTCACGCGGCTGCGCAGCGGCGGCTGAGCGGCGCTCCGCGGCGGCCGCCGGTGGCGCTCACCAGCGCCGGTCAGATGTGCCGGTCATCAGCGCCGTTCACCAGCGCAGCGTGCCGTAGAACTCCAGGCCGCTGAACGCGGGCTCGTACTTGCAGACGCCGCCGGAGCAGAGGTAGCCCTCCTGCCGGCGGCCCGCCCACAGCGTCAGCGCGGCGCCGCGCGGCAGCGAGCGCGCCGCCTGCACGGCCAGGAAGGGGCCGGCGTCCTCGCGCGGCGAGCGCTGCCCGGGGTACTTGTCGTTGGTCTCGAGCATGGCCGCCAGCAGCCACGGCGAGCGCAGCGCGCACTCCAGCTTGAACCACTGCTGGTGGTAGGCGCCCAGGTCGAAGCCGACGCCGCCGCCCATGCGCACGTGCTGGTGCTCGGCCTGCAGGTGCCAGTGGGTGCCGGCCGGGCCCGACCAGCCGGCCTCGGCGGCGAGCGTGCGGCGTCGGCCCTCGCTGTCCTGGTAGCCGAAGGCCGCCTGCAGGGCGACTCCCCGGCAGTGCCCGAGCTCCGCCGACAGGCTCGCCGCCTCGTACACCTTGCGGCCGTCGTGCAGCCGCAGGCGGACCGCGCGCGCCTGCAGCGCCAGCGCGCCGGGACCGCGCCAGGCCACGTCCAGGTTGTGTCCCTTCTCGTCGTTGGCGTTGAGCGAGTGCGGCGCGCGGTTCAGGAGCGTCCAGGTGTACTCCCGCGCGAGGGCGGGCGGCCGGTTCAGCGCCGTGACGCCGTCGGCCTGCGAGACCAGCTCGAAGCGGCGGTAGTCGCTCCCTTCCCAGGAGACGGTGAACGGGCCGCCGTAGAGGTTGAGGTTTCCGTACAACGCCCAGCCGTCGCGCGGATCGCCGGCGCCGGCGTCGTCGAAGGCGTCGAGCGAGAAGCGGTTGCGCCCGCCCAGTTCGGCGTACCACTCGGCGTGCGGCAGGCTCTGGCGCAGGCGGAACGCTGCCGCCCATTCGCGGTCCACCGGGTCGGTGCCCTCGTTGGCGGAGTTGTGCCAGGTCAGGCCCGAGGCGCCGCCGACCAGCCCACGCCCCGCCGTCCACTCGACGTCGGCTCCGCGCACGTCCAGTTCGCGCCGCGAGGGGGCGCCCGACAGCACGGTGGCCGCCAGGCGGCCGCGGCGGGCGGTGGCCAGGACGCCGTCCAGGCGCGTGTCGATCCGCAGGTCGCGGTTCTGCCAGGCGTTGAAGACGAGCCCGCGCCCGAACAGGCCCAGGAAGTGGCCGGCGCGGACGGTGACGTCGTCGCGCGTGAGTTCGAACCAGCGATGGGTGACCTCGTTGCGGCGGCGCCGCTCCTCGCCGGGCGCCTGCGAGTTGAGCGTCAGCCCTGCGCGCACCGGCCCGCGCGCCCAGGCGGCGTCCAGCCAGTTCTCCACGATCTCGCGGCGCGTGCCCGTGGCATACGAGTACTCGAAACGGTCGCTGATCGACAGCTCGCCGGCGTCGGGCGCGGTATCGGCGTGGCAGGCGGGCGCGGGAGCGTCCGCGGTCACGGCCGGCTCCGCGGCGCCGGCGAGCACGCGCTCGATCTGCTCGCGCAGCCGTTCCTCGTCGCCCTCGGCGTAGCCGGTGTGCCGGTAGGCCAGACTGCCGTTACGATCGTAGAGCAGCAGGAACGGCATCGAATCGACCTGCAGCTGCTGCTGCACCGCGGCGGCGGGATCCAGGAGCACCTTCAGGTTGGTCCACCCGCGGGCCCGCACCAGGGGCTCCACCTTGGCGACGCTCCGCGAGTCGTCGGTGCTGACGGCCAGGAACGAGACGCGACCGGCGTAGTGCGCCGCCATCGCCTCGAGGTGCGGCAGCTCCTTGAGGCAGGGCTTGCACCAGGTGGCCCAGAACGAGACCACCACCGGACCCTTCGCCAGTTCGTCCGCGAACGACACGCGCGCGCCGGCAGGATTCTCAAGGGTCCAGTCGGGGGCGGCGAGCCCCGCCGTGGCCGCCAGCAGGAGCAGCGCGCCCAGCGCGCCCAGGGCGACCGCCGGTCGCCGTCCACGTCGATCGTTCATGAGGCCTCCGGGGTTGCCGCGCCCGGGGCGCGCGCGGCCGTCGCGGGGAGCTTCGTCGCGTTTGCTTCGTGGGCCCGGCATCAACGGTTCCGGGCCGCCGCGGTCACGGGCACCGGGCAGATGGTGGAGCCCGCCTGGAGCACGACGCGATCGGCCGTCCGCTGCACGAACGCCACGACCGTCCCGTTGCCGGGCGCCACCGAGCCGCGGCTGAGCGACAGCCCGCGGACCTGGGGAGTGCCGGCGGTCAGCGGGCCGAGGGCGGGCGGTGCGTCGACGCGGTCGCGGAACATGTGGTGGAACACGGTCTGGCCGTTGGCGCCGGGCGGCGAGGCGTAGACCACCTCGTTTTCGTACAGCGCCACGTACAGCACGCAGCCGGTCAGGTCGACGTCGGCCAACGGCGTCAGGGTGACGGTCACCGGCACGCTGGCGCCGGCGCCCAGCTCGGCCTCGACATCGACCAGGAAGCCGGGATCGGTGGCCCAGCGGCCGGCGGCGTCGGCGGCGGTGGAGTCGGGATCCAGCGGGTAGGTCTGCAGGCGGCCGTTGACGTACACGGCCGGCGCCCCGAGCACCCAGTAGTACATGAAGCGGTCCGCGTTCTCGGTCGGGTTGGCCAGGTAGAACGGATCGACCGGGCTGGGCCAGTTGACGCTGAACTCGACGAAGAGCGCACGGTCGGGCCCGAAGTCGGGGCGCCGGGTCACCGCCAGCAGGTTGTCGGCGGCCTGAGGGCAGGTTGCGCAGTTCACGTTGCCGAAACTTTCGAGCATCACCGTGCGGCGCGAGCGCAGCCGCAGGTCCGCCGCCGTCAACTCGGTGACGGTGCCCTCGGCGACCTGGACCTGCAGGCGGTCCGGCACGCACAGCCAGGTGTCCAGCGCGAGCGAGACATCGTAGGCGCCGGGCGCCAGGCCGGCCACGACCGCCGGCGTCACCTTGCCGGTGTCGACGCCGCCGAGCAGGATGCGCGCGCCGGCCGGCTCGCTCGTCACGCGCAGTCCGGTCTGGTAGAGCTGGAACTCGACAGTCGCCGCCTCCAGCGGCGACAGGTCGACGGTCACGCTCCCGGGGTCGGTCTGCCAGTCCGGCAGCGCGACCGTGACCACGTGCCGCGACGGGGTCACGCCGGCGAACGTGAACGGCGTCACCTGCCCGGTGTCCTGACCGTCCAGGTGCACCGCGGCGCCGGGCGGCGTCGAGATGACCGTGAGCGTGGCGGGCTCGTAGCTGGGCGCGACGCGACCGCAGCCGCCGACGAGCAGAGACACTCCCGCCAGCAGGACGGCCAGCCGCGCGGCCGGGCCGCGGCGGGCGCGCCGCAGGGAAGCGGGCCGCCCGGATACGCCCGGGGGCCACGAGGGGGCAGCGGCGCGGTCTGTCATGACGCGGGGCTCCTGGGCAAGGGCTGCTGGACAACGGCTCCAAGACAAGGGCTGCCGGACAGGGGGTTGCCGGGCGCGGGCCTCGACGGGGACCGGGCGCCGCTGGCCGCACGGGCAAGTATAGGGGGCGCGGCGCGGCAGGGTCAACCGAGGCGCCGGGCGCGCGGCCGTTTGTGCGCCGGACCGCGGTTCCGTAGGTTCACGACATCTCCCGGAAGGACGACGCGGCGGGACGCGCCATCCCGCCTGACCGGGCCAAGGGCCAGGCCCGCGCAACGGTGGAGTGGAGTCGGGGTCCCCAACCTCGCCTGCCGATCCGGAGCGCGCCATGTTCGCCACCAGCCACCGTCTCGCGCGCTTATGCGCCTTCGTCCCGCTGCTCTTGGCGACCGCCTGGTCCGCGTGGCCGTCGCCCGGCCGCGCCGACAGCACGAACGAACTGGGCCTGTACTACGACGCCGAGGCCACGATCAACGAGATCTCGATCGGCGCCAACACCCAGCACGTGCTGTACCTGGTCCTGCGGAACCCGGTGAACGAGGAGTATGGCGGGTCATCGACCCGCGACGTGCGCTTCGTCTCGGGCTTCGAGTGCGGCATCGACCCGCCCGCCGGCGACTTCCTGCTGGGCGTCGACTTCCCCCTGGCGGCCGTGAACGTCGGCAGCACGGGCAACCTGATCGTCGGCTTCGCCGGCGCGGTGCCGGTCGCCGGTTCCCGCGCGGCGATGCTGGCGACGGTGCGCGTGCTGTCGTTCGGCGACAACCGCGAGGGCTACCGGCTGGCCACCGCCGTGCCGCAGTCGTTGCCAGGCCTGATGGCCTACGTCGACGCCGAGGACACGGGCGACGATCTGGTGGGGATGATGCCCTCCAGCGGCGCCTTCGACCGGCCCGTGTTCTGGTTCGGGAACTGGCACGTGCGGGAGAACGCGCCGTGGGGCGCGGTCAAGAGCCTGTACCGTTGATCTCCCGCCACCGCCGCCTCAGCGCCGGCGACGACCCGGCCAGGCCGGCCGTGCCGCCGCCGGCGCAACCTTGCGTCCGCCGCCGCCGTATATTATCATAGTAATATACCAATGGGCCGGGCGGCCCCCTCCCGACGGAGAGGACAGGCGGACGTGATCCACATCGACCCGCGCGACGGGACACCGATCTACCGCCAGATCATCGACCAGGTGAAGCTGATGGTCATGACGGGCGCGCTGGCGCCCGGCGACCAGGTGGAGCCGGTCGCCGCTCTGGCGGCGCGCGAGAGCGTCAACCCGATGACCGTCAGCAAGGCCTACAGCGCCTTGGTGGAGGCCGGCGTGCTCGAGCGCCGCCGCGGAATCGGGCTCTTCGTGGCCCCCGCCGTGGCCAGGCGCACGCGCGGCGACCGCGAGGCGCTCCTGGATCGCGAACTGCGCAGCGCGGCGGCGCTGCTCGTCCAGCTGGGGATCGACGACGCGCAGGCGGCCACGCGCCTGCGCGCCCACATGCGCGCGCTGCGCGCCGAGGAAGGGAACGACCATGACTGACCGGCCCATCGCCCGCCTGCGCGGGGTGAGCAAGCTCTACGGAACCACGCGGGCGCTCGACGACGTCAGCCTGGAGTTCGCGCCCGGCACCATCGTCGGCGTGCTGGGGCCCAACGGCAGCGGCAAGACCACGCTGCTGGGGCACCTGCCGGGGCTGCTGCTGCCCACGTCGGGCACGGTCGAGACGTTCGGCGTGCCCGCGGCGCGGCTGGGCGACGCGGAGCTGGCGCGCATCGGCTACGTGAGCCAGGAGCCGCGGCTGCCTGAGTGGATGACCGTGGGCGAGACCGTCGAGTTCGTGCGCGCCGGGCGCACCCGCTGGGACGCGGCTCTGGCGACACGGCTGCTGGCCGACTTCGGACTGGACCCCGGCCGCGGCGTCGATGCGCTGTCGCCCGGCCTGCGTCAACGCCTGGCCATCCTCATTGCGGTGGCGCCGCGGCCGGACCTGCTGATCCTCGACGAGCCGGCCGCCTCGCTGGACCCGGTGGCACGGCATGACTTCCTGCGCCTGCTGATGGAACTGATCCAGGAGGAGGAGCGCACGATCCTCATCTCCTCGCACGTCCTGAGCGACGTCGAGAAGGTTGTCGACACCGTGCTGCTGATCAACGGCGGGCAGGTGCACTGCCACCAGCCGCTGGACGAGCTGCGCGAGACCTACCACCGCGTGGATGTGACGGCCGTCGGGGCCGACCTGCCTTCGCCGCTGCCCTTGCCCGGGCTCCTGACGGTGACCGGCGATCGGCGGCGAGCCATGGCCGTCTGCGGCCACGTGCCGCGCCACCAGGTTGAAGCCGCGGCGCGCGCGTTGGGCGTCGAGGCGAAGGTGCGCGGCCTGGAGTTCGAGGAGATCTACCGGCTCATCGCCACATCCGACGGGAGGAAGGTATGAGCGCGATGGGACTGGACCGGCGCCTGCTGATGCCGCGGCCCGGTCGGCTGGCGGTGCGGCTGGCCCTGGGGGTGGCGATGCCGCTGGTCGTCGTCGTCGTGACCATCGCGCGCGGCGGCAGCGCCGCGCTGGTCTGGTTCGGCGTGCTGTTCGGCGTGGCCCAGGTCTCCCTGGCGGTCACGCTCACGCACAAGGAGCTGATCGCGGCGGCGCCCTCCTACTTCCAACCGGGATTGCGGCGGCGCCTGGTCCTGGCGCACGTGACGTGGGCGCTGGGCCTGGGCGTCGCGGCGGCGCTGGTCGTCGCGCTGGTCCCGGGGGCCGGCGCCCTGCGCGCGCTGTCGCAGTTGGGGGCCGCCGTGTCCCTGCACGCGCTGCTGGCGCTGCTGGCGCTGCGCCTGTCGTGGGGGTACCAGCTGCCGCTCTGGAGCTGGTACGCCTGGATGCCGCTGCGCGCGGTCGACGCCCTGGCTGCCGCCGGCCGCTTCGAGGCGCTGCAGGCTGCGGCCTGGGCCTGGCTGGCGGCCGGCGCGCTGCTGCTGGCGCTGCTGGCGCGGACGCTGGCGCGCCCGGGCCTGCACCGCCGCCTGCACGGCACCCTGGCCCTGAGCCTGGAGGACTGGCTCCGTCCGCAGCGCATGCAGGCCTACAAGCGCGAGTGCCGCCGGCGCTTCACGCACGCCCGCGGCGCGGCATGGCGGGGACGCCTGCTGGGGGCGCAGCTTCGCCGGGCGGCGCGGGCCCGCGCTGCGGGCGACGTGGTGGCCGCGCAACGGCGCCGCCTGCTGGGGTTGGGCCTGCTGGCCACGACGAGCGAGCGCGTGTGGGTGCTGCCGATCATAGCCGCCGGGATGCTGGCGTTCGCGATCTTCGGCGGCTACTTCGACGCCGCGCAGCAGCGCGACCGGCTCGACGGCTGGTTCGGCGGCCTGGCCTACCAGGCCGCGACCTGGCCGCTGTGGAGCCTGGGCGCGTACGTGTTCGCCGCGACGGCCGACGTCTCGCGGCGCACCGGCCTGCGCGCCGAGTGCGGCCTGCTGGCGCGCCTGGCGCTGCTGGCGCTGGCCGCCTCGCTGGCGACGGCGCTCGGGCTGGCCCTGCTGGCGGCCGTGCTGCCGCCTATCACCAGGGACGGGCGGGTGCTGGAGTTCGTCGCCGCCCGGCCGCACGGGACCTGGCTGGTGCCGCTGCTGGCGCCGCTGGCCTGGCTGGCGCTGGCGTTGCGCCCGACGCCGCACGCCTCCTGGACCGGCATCGTCGCCGGCCCGCTGTTCGTGCTGGGCCACGGGCTGCTGACGATGGTGCCGTACCGGCAGTCGGTGCCGCTGCTGGTCGCGGCGTCGCTGCTGGCGCTGTTGGTGGCGTATCGGCTGCGGCGGCGGTGGTGGGAGCGCGCGGACCTGGGGCACTAGACACCAGGCCGGGCGGCCGCGCCCGCGAGGCGCCGGGCGACCGGCTGCGAGGCGGTCAGGAAGGGACGACGACGATGGCGAAGGACCGTGACCGCAAGCTCGTCTACTCCAGCGAAGGCGGGCGCGCCTGCCCGGAGTGCGGCGCCCCGGTCGGCGACTGCCGCTGCCGCGCGGGGCGCGGCGACGGCGCAAGCGGCCGCGGCGACGGCGTGGTGCGCGTCGGACGCGAGACGAAGGGCCGCAAGGGCGCCGGGGTGACCGTGGTGGCCGGCGCGCCGCTGGACGCCGACGGGCTGCGCGACCTGGCCGGCGCGCTCAAGAAGGCCTGCGGCTCGGGCGGCACGCTCAAGGACGGCGTGATCGAGATCCAGGGCGAGCACCGCGACCGCATCGTGGCGCTGCTGCAGGCGCGGGGGTGGACGGTCAAGCGCGTCGGCGGCTAGCCCACCGTCCACCCCTCCGCCGCGATCACCCGCTCGGCGATCCGGTCGTGCAGCCGGGCCCGGTTCAGCGCCTCGTGCTTGCCCAGCCGCCGCAGCCCGGCCAGCATCACGCGCAGTTCGTCGCCCTCGCAGCAGGCGCCCAGCACGTTGCGCGCGAGGGTCGACACGCGCTCCATCGCGTCGTGGGTGTACAGGCGCACCATGTCGGCCATGGGCTCGGCGGCGGGCTGCCCGTCCCGCGCGGCCTTCTTCAGCGCGCGCAGCAGGCCGCTCTCGCAGGCGTAGGCCTCCATCGCGATGTCGGCCACATCCGCCAGCACGCCCTGCTGGTCCTTCAGCGCCAGCCCGAACTTCTGCGCCGCCAGGCCGAGCGTCGCCAGCACGGCCTTCTTCATCGCGGCCACCTGCTGCGCCTCCGCCTCCAGGAAGTCCGGCTCGTGGGGGTCGACGAACGAAGGCATGCCGGTCAGCTCGTCGGCCACGGCCTTGGCCGCGGCGAAGAAACCAAGTTCGCCCTTGAGCGCCTTCTTCATGATCATGCCCGGCACCAGCAGGCGGTTGATCTCGTTGGTGCCCTCGAAGATGCGGTTGATGCGTTCGTCGCGGTAGAAGCGCTCCAGCGGGTATTCGCTGCAGTAGCCGTAGCCGCCCAGCATCTGCACGCCCTCCTCGGTGGCCAGGGCCAGGGCCTCGGAGGCGAAGACCTTGATCATCGAGCACTCGATGGAGAACTCCTCGACCATGCGCACGCCCTGCAGTTCGTGGTCGGGGGCGGCCTTGTCGCGCGTCGACAGCGCGACGTCCATCAGGCCGGCCGTGCGGTAGACCATCGATTCGGCCATGAAGCCGCGCGCCATGACGTCGGCGATCTTGCGGCGGATCAGCCCGAAGCTGCACAGGGGCTGCCCGAACTGGTGGCGCTGCTTCGTGTACGGCACGGCGTACTTCGGGGCGTTCTTGACGCCGCCCATGGTGCTGGCGCCCAGCTTGAAGCGGCCCACGTTCAGGATGTTGAAGGCGATGTGGTGGCCCTTGCCGATCTCGCCCAGCAGGTTGCCGACCGGCACCTTCACGTCCTCCAGCACGATGGGGCAGGTGCTGGAGCCCTTGATGCCCATCTTGTGTTCCTCGGGGCCGATGGTCACCCCGGGCGCCTTGAGATCGACGATGAAGGCCGTGAACTTTTCGCCGTCGATTTTCGCGAACACGATGCAGATGTCCGCGTAGCCGGCGTTGGTGATGAACTGCTTGGCGCCGTTCAGCAGGTAGTGCTGGCCGTCGGGCGTCAACCGGGCGGTGGTGGCGGCGGCGAGCGCGTCCGAGCCGCTTCCGGTCTCGGTCAGCGCGTAGCAGCTGAGCACCTCGCCGGTGGCCAGCTTCGGCAGCCACTGCGCCTTCTGCTCCGGCGTGCCGTAATACACGATCGGCAGCGTGCCGATGCCGGCCTGCGCGCCATGCGTGACGGCGAAGCTGCCGCCCCAGGCCACGCCCTCGGAGACGAGCATGATCGTGGCCTTGTCGGCGCCCAGGCCGCCGTAGGCCTCGGGGATGTCGGCCATGAGCAGGCCCAGCGGTCCGGCTGCCTTGAGCAGGTCGCGGCCGATCATCGTGTCGCCCTTCATTTCCAGTTCGTCGCGCACGGGGTCGATGTGGCGCTCGACGAAGTCCGTCACTGTGGCGGCGATCAGGCGCTGGTTCTCGTCGAAGTCCTCCGGCGTGAAGCAGTCGCAAGGTGCCGTCTCTCGCAGGAGGTATTCGCCGCCGGTGGGGTAGGTCCTGGTCGCCATCGCGTGCGCTCCTTGCGCGGCGCCGCCGGGGCGGGCCGCCGTTCGTTCCCGCTTGCTCTCAGACCGCTTCGAAGATGCCCGCCGCGCCCATGCCGGTGCCGATGCACATGGTCACCAGCGCGTAGCGCCCGCCGCGGCGCCGCAGTTCGTGCAGCGCCGTGGCCAGCAGCTTGGCGCCCGTGCAGCCGAGCGGATGGCCCAGCGCGATGGCGCCGCCGTTGGGGTTCAGGCGCGGGTCGTCCGGCCGCAGGCCCAGCCCCCGGCAGACAGCCAGGCTCTGCGCGGCGAAGGCCTCGTTCAGCTCGATCACGTCCATCTGCTCCAGCTTGAGGCCGGCCTGGGCCAGTGCGCGCGGCACCGCCTCGACCGGGCCGATGCCCATGATCTCGGGCGCGACGCCGGCCACCGCGTAGGCCACAAAGCGGCCCAGGGGCTCCGCGCCGATGGAGTCGGCGAACGCGCGCGTGCCCAGCAGGGCTGCCGCCGCGCCGTCGCTCATCTGGCTGGCGTTGCCGGCGGTCACGGTGCCGTCCACCTTGAAGGCCGGCTTCAGCTTCGCCAGCGCCTCGACGGTGGTGTCGGCGCGGGGGCCCTCGTCGATCTTGAACTCGACCAGCTGCTGCGACGGACGGCCCTTCGCGTCGCGGCTCGGCAGCGCGGCCAGGACGGGCACGATCTCGGCCGCGAACCGGCCGGCGGCGATGGCGGCTATGGCCTTGCGGTGGCTCTCGCAGGCGAAGGCGTCCTGTTCGGCGCGGGTGATGCCGTCGCGCCCGGCCAGGTTCTCCGCCGTCAGGCCCATGTTGGTCAGGTACTCGGGGTGCTCGCCGGCCAGGGCCGGGCTGGGCAGGTAGCGCAGGCCGCCCATCGGCACCATGGTCATGGTCTCGACGCCGCCGGCGATCGCCGCCTCGCACTGGCCGGCCGCAATCTTCAGCGCCGCGTAGTTGACGGTCTCCAGTCCCGACGAGCAGAAACGATTGACCGTCAGCCCCGGCACCGTGACCGGCAGGCCGGCCATGAGCGCGATGTTGCGGCCGACGTTCAGGCCCTGTTCGCCCTCGGGCATGGCGCAGCCCATGATCACGTCGCCCAGGCGCGCCGGATCGAGCGCCGGCTGGTCGGCCACCAGCCGCCCTACGACGGCCGCGCCCAGGTCATCGGGCCGCGTGTGGCGCAGCGTGCCCTTGAGCGCCCGGCCGACCGCGGTGCGGCGCGCGGAGATGACGAGGACTTCCTGCATCGCGCTCTCCTTCTAGTTCCGCAAGGGCTTGCCGGTCTTCAGCAGGCTCTCCATGCGCGCGAGCGTCTTCGGCTCGCCGATCAGCCGCAGGAAACCCTCGCGCTCGAGCGCGAGCATCTCCTGCTCGGTGATGGTGGAGCCCGGCGGCACCGCGCCGCCGCTCAGGACGTTGGCCAGCACGCGGCCGAGTTTGCGGTCGTGCGCGGTGGCATAGCCGGCCTGCTCCATGTTGTAGAGGACCGCTTCGGCCAGCGCGATGCCGGCGGTGCCCAGGACGGGGATCGCCGTGCGCTCGACGGGCGGCTCGAAGCCGCCCCGCGCCAGGGCCAGCGCCAGGTCCTTGGCGTCGGCGGCCACGTGGTCGCGGTGCATCGACCAGGAGTCGCCGGGCCGCAGGAAGCCCAGCTCGCGGGCTTCCTCGGCGCTGGTGGCGACCTTCGCCGTGCCGATCGTCTCGAACGCGCGGCGGAACGCCGGCTGCAGGTCCCGCGGATCGGTCTGCAGCGCCAGGTGGCGCAGGTACAGGCGCAGGCAGCCGCCGCCGGCGGGGATCACGCCGGCGCCCAGCTCGACCAGGCCGATGTACGACTCGGCCGCCGCGCGCACGGCGTTGCCGGCCATCGTGATCTCGCAGCCGCCGCCCAGCGCCAGCCCGGCCGGAGCGGTGACCACCGGCACGCCGCAGTGCTCGAGCCGCCCGCAGGCGGTCTGAAAGGCGCGGACGATCAGGTCGATGTCCTCCCAGTTGCCCTCGGCGGCCTCCATCATCAGCATCATGAGGTTGGCGCCGGCGCAGAAGTTCTCCGCGGGGTTGGCCACGACGAGCGCCTGCCAGTTCCTCTCCGCTTCCGCACAGGCGGTCATGATCATCCCGAGGTGATCCTGGCCGATGGCGTTCATCTTCGAGTGGAACTCCAGGCACAGCACGCCGTCGCCCAGGTCCAGCAGGCTGGCGCCGGGGTTGCGGCGCACCTCGCGGCCGGCGCGGCGCAACACCTCGAAGTCCAGCGCCCGCTCGTCGCCCGGCACGGGCAGGAAGCGGCCCGGCTCGCCGGACGGGCTGTGGCGCACGCCGTCGATGTCCCGGTAGAGCGACTCGGCGCCGCCGGCGTACAGCGCGTCCACCCACGCCGGCAGGGGCAGCCCGTCGGCGCGCAGCCGCTCGGTGACAGCGCGGAAGCCGAGGGCGTCCCAGGTCTCGAACGGGCCCAGCTTCCAGTTGAAGCCCCAGCAGACGGCCTGATCGATCTGCGCGGCGCTCTCACAGATCTCGCCCACGCGCAGGGCGCTGTAGGCGAAGCTCGCGGCCAGCAGGCGCCAGATGGCCTGGCCGGCCCGGCCGGTCCCGAACGCCAGCTGGCGCAGGCGCGTCGGCAGGTCCTCGACCGACTTCGCGGCCTCCAGTTCGGGGAACTGCGCCTTGGCCTGGTCGCGGTACTCCATCGTCGCGAGGTCCAGCGACAGCAGCTTCTTCTGCGGCTCTTTCAGCAGGCGGAAGAAGCCGCCGCCGGTCTTGCGGCCGAGCAGGCCGCGCTCGACCATCGCGCGCAGGAACGGCGGGGCTTTGAAGATCTCGCGCGCCTCGTCGTGGGGCACCAGCGGGTAGAGGTTGTCGGCCACGTGCAGGAACGTGTCCAGGCCGACCAGATCGGCAAGCTGGAAAGTGGCCGTCTTCGGGCGCCCGACCGCGGGCCCGGTCAGCGCGTCGATCTCCTCGATGGTCAGCCCC
>VGXH01000008.1 GCA_016873405.1 bacterium | reverse complement strand
CCCCGTCCCCCTGTTCCATCCGCCGGCGCCCGGCACTGCCGCCGGCGCCTCCCCGCGGCCGGCCGCGTCCCCGTACCCGACCGTCGACGCGGACGTCACGAGCCTGACGCAGGCCCAGCAGATCGCGGTGACCGACGGGAGGCGGCGCCTGGCGGAGGGTCGGTTCGGCGCCGTGCTGCTGCACGGGGTGACCGGCAGCGGCAAGACCGAGGTCTACCTGGCTCTCATCGCCGAGGCGCTGGCCCTCGGGCGCGGGGCGCTGTTCCTGCTGCCGGAGATCGCGCTGACGCCGCAGACGCTCTCGCGCATCGCCGCGCGCTTCGGCGGCGCCGCGGCCGCCGTGCACAGCGGCCTGTCCGCCGGCCGCCGGTGCCGCGTGCACGAGCAGGCCGCCCGCGGCGAGGTGCGCGTGGTGGTCGGGCCGCGGTCGGCTCTGTTCGCGCCCGTGCGCGACCTCGGCTTGATCGTCGTCGACGAGGAGCACGAGGCCTCGTACAAGCAGGACGAGAAGCCGCGCTACCACGCGCGACACGCTGCCCTGGTGCGCGGGCGCGAATGCGGGGCGCTGGTCGTCCTGGGCTCGGCGACGCCCGACCTGGAGACGCTGGCCAACGCGAACGACGGCCGCTACGGCCGGTGGGAGCTGCCGGAACGCCTGGGAGCGCCCCTGCCCGCGGTCGAGATCGTCGACATCCGTGGCGGCGGCGCGCCGGACGCCGTCTCGGCGCCGCTGGACGCGGCGCTGGCCGGCGTCCTGGACCGCGGCGAGCAGGCGATCCTGTTCTACAACCGGCGCGGCTTCGCGCGCGCGCTGCAGTGCGCCGGCTGCGGCGCCGCGGCGGCCTGTCCCGATTGCGACATCGCCGTGACCTACCACCTGCGTCCGCGCCGCCTGCTCTGCCACTACTGCGGCCACGCGCGCGCGGTGCCCGCCGCCTGCGAGACGTGCGGCCGGAACGCGTTCGTGCCGGCGGGAGCGGGCACCGAGAAGGTGGAACTCCACCTCCAGGGCCGCTTCCCGCAAGCGCGCCTGCTGCGCCTGGACCGCGACACCACCGCCGGCCGCGACAGCCATCACCGCATCCTGGCCGCGTTCGCGCGCGGCGAGGCCGACATCCTCCTGGGCACGCAGATGGTGGCCAAGGGTCACCACTTCCCGGGCGTCTCGCTGGTGGGGGTGCTGGCGGCCGACGACGGCCTGGGCCTTCCCGATTTCCGCGCCGCCGAGCGCTCGTTCCAATTGCTGTCGCAGGTCGCCGGGCGCGCCGGCCGGGCCGGCCGCGGGCTGGTGCTCCTGCAGGCGTGGCAGACGGAGCACCCGGTGATCAAGGCGGCCGCCGCGCACGACTACGCCGCCTTCGCGACGGCCGAGCTCGAGATCCGGCGCGCGCTCGGCTACCCGCCGTTCCGGCGCCTGGCCCGCCTGGGCGTCGCGGCGCGCCGGCAGTCCCTGGCGGCGGAAGCCGCGGGCGCCCTCGGACGCGCGCTGCGCGAGCAGTTCCCGGCCGGCCCGGTCACGGTGCTGGGCCCGGCGCCGGCGGTCTTCGAGCGCCTGCTGGACCGCTATCGTTTCCAAGTGCTGCTGAAGGGCGACTTGACCAGGGGTCACAAGACCTGGCTGGCGTCCTGTCTGCGGGCGCTGGCGACAGGCTATCCCGGGATCGAGGTCATGCACGACATCGATCCGGTGTCGTGCTACTGACCCGGACTGTTCACGAAGGTCCGGGCGGGACCGCCGAGCGGGCGGTCGACGCCGCCGCCGCCGTCTGCTATACTCAGTCGATGCCCGTGATGACGGCGCGCGGCCGGACCCCGGCCGCACGGCGTTCGTCCGCCCGACTCGCTCCGACCGGTGAGGACCGCACGATGTCACCTGCCCTGACCCTCCGGACAGCCCGTCCGTCGCTCGCGTTTCTGGCCGCGGCCGTCACGGCGATCCTCTCGGCTGCGGCAACCGAAGTCCGCGCCGCCGACCTGGAGCAGTTGCGCCGCGAGATCGACGCCAACGGCTGGTCGTTCACGGTGGACGACCACTTCACGGCGACGCTGACCCCGGAGCGCCGCGCCGCCCTGCGGGGCTACGCGCCGCCGCCCGGCTACGAGGCGGAACTCGCGCGCCGGCTGGTCATCCTGCCGGTCGAGAAGTCGCTCCCGGCGAATTTCAGCTGGGTCGATCAGGGCGGGGTCACGCCGGTCAAGAACCAGGGCAGCTGTGGAAGCTGCTGGGCCTTCGCGGCGACGGCCGAACTCGAGTCGCACATGCGCATCCGCTACGGGACGACGCTGGACCTGTCCGAGCAGCAGATCGTCTCCTGCAACACCGCGGGCGCGGGCTGCGACGGCGGCTGGGCGTTCGCGGCCTACGACGTCTTCCGGACGCACGGTGCGGTGCTCGAGGACTGCCATCCGTACCAGGCGGCGGACCCGCCGGCCGCGCCCTGCCGGCAGGGCGAGTTCCCGGGCTTCGCCTGGATCTCGGGCTATCGGCACATCAGCAACAACGTCACGCAGATCAAGACGGCGCTGCTCGACGGGCCCGTGTGCACGGGCATCGACGCCAGCCCCGCGTTCGAGGCCTACGCCAGCGGCTGCTTCGACCAACCGGGAGCCGGCACCAACCACCTGGTGCTCATCGTCGGTTGGGACGACCGTCACTGCGGCGGCGCCGGCGCCTGGCTGATCAAGAACAGCTGGGGGCCCGGCTTCGGGCAGTACGGCTACATCTGGGTGCGCTACGGCGCCGCCTCGACGGGCACGGCCGTGACGCAGCTGACCTGTTCGCCGCCCGCGTCGCGGTTCGCGTTCGCGCCGGGACTCGGCGCCGAACCGCTGGCGGCCGGCACCACCGTGACGCTGAGCTGGACCACGTCGGGGGCCCCCGTGGCCGCCGTCGATCTGAGGCTGGGGTGGGACGGTCCGTGCAGCGACTACGTCATCGCCCAGGGAGTGCCCAACACCGGCAGCTACGACTGGGTCGTCCCCAATCTCTCGGCGGCCGGAGCGCACCTGACGGTGAGCGCGTCGACGGGAACGCGCAACGGCTACGCCTTTGCGCCGAATCCCCTGCGCATCGTCGGGCATGCCACGCGCTACGTCAGCCCCGGCGGCAGCAACACGCCGCCGTACCTGACGCCGGCCACGGCCGCGCACTCGATCGCGGACGCGGTGGCGGCCTGCACCGGGCGGGACACGGTGCTGGTGGCCGGCGGTGACTACACGTTGCGCGTATCCGTCAGCGGGACCGTGCGCATCCTGGGGTCCTGGGATCCCGCGTTTGCCGTCCAGGACCGGGCGCTGCACCCGACGCGCCTGACGTGCGGCGGCTCGGCGCTGCGGTTCAACGCGCCCGCCGGCGACTTCGCGCTGGTGGACAACTTCGTGTTCTCCGGCTGCTACGGCGGCAACGGTTCGGCGCCGCTGCCCGGGCAGCACGGCGGCGCCGTGTTCGTGCAGGACTCGTCGCCGACGATCCGCCATTGCGAGTTCGTCGGCAACCGGGCGGCTCTGGGCACGACGACCGGTTACGGCGGGGCCGTCTGCGTGGTCGGCGGCGCTCCGCGCCTGGAGTCGTGCCGGTTCACGGGCAACCGCGCGACGCGCGGTGGGGCCATCAGCGCCAGCGGCGCCGCCGTCGCGCTCGTGGATTGCGAGTTCGCCGGCAACGCCTGCGCCGACAGTTCGGAGTCGTTCCTCGGCGCGGCGCTGTACGGCGAGGGTTCGGCGTGGACGATTTCCGGCGGTTCGTTCACGGACAACGGCTCCTGCCACCGCGGGGGCGCCCTGTACCTGGCGGGGGGAAGCGCCGACATCGCCGATGCGCAGTTCGTCGGCAACCGTGCGCGCTTCGAAGGCGGGGCGCTCGGCGGCAGCGGCGCGGCGCTCACGCTCACGCGCGGCCGACTCGAACGCAACAGCGCGGGCCTGGGCAACGGCGGCGCCGTCAGCTGGCAAGGCGGCACGCTCGCTCTGCGCAACGCCGTGCTCCGCGGCAATCGGACCGCCGGCCTGGGCGGCGGGCTGTTCGCGATGGGGAGCGGGGGCGCGGTGGAGAACTGCCTGCTCGAAGCCAACGTCGCGGGCACGGGCGGGGGCCTGCTGGTCGCCGGCGAGGCGACGCTGCGGATCCGCAACAACATCGTCAAGGGCAACGCGGGCGGCGGACTGGCTGCCTACGGCGCGGCCACGACGGCCGACTTCAACCTGGTCTGGGACAACGGCGGAGGCAACTACGCCGCCGGCCAGACGCCCGGGCCGCACGACCTGTCGCTCGACCCGCTGCTGGTCGTCGCTCCGCCGGCCTGTTCGCCCGGCATGCATTCGCCCTGCCTGGACCGCGGCGATCCCGATCCCCTGGGCGCCGACCCGGATGGCTCGCGCGCGGACATCGGCATCCACGGCGGACCCGGCGCGGCGCCGGGCGCGCCGCCGCGCGTGACCGGCGCCCGCCTGACGGATCTCGGGGCCGGGCGGCTGCGCGTGACCTGGGATCCGCTGGCGACCGCGGGCGTCGCGACCTATGTCGCCTACCGCGACACGGCGGCCGACTTCCTGCCGTCGGCCGCCGCCGCCGTGGCGCTGGTGACGCACCCGGTCTGTTCGTTCGAGGATACGCCGCCGCCCGGAAACTGGTACTACGTCGTCTCGGCGGTCGATGCCGGGGGGCGCGCCGGCGGCTTCAGCGATCAGGTCCGGCCCGACGGCACGTCCGCGGCGCCGGTCCCGGCCCCGGCCGTCCTGGCGATCAGCGGCGTCGCGCCCAACCCTTTCAACCCGAGGACGACGGTGGCCTTCACCGTGCCGGCGGCCGGTCCGGTGACGCTCGGGATCTACGACGTGCGGGGACGCCTGGTCAGGACCCTGGTCGACGGCTCGCTGCGGGAGGGGCGCCACGAAGCCGCGTGGGACGGGTCGGACGGCTCGGGGCGGGCGCTGGCGGCAGGTACGTACCTGGCCAGGCTCGTGCAGGCGGACGGGGTCGCCGTGGCGAAGCTGGTGCTGGCCAAGTAACGGAGGGCGGCGTCCGCGCTCAATCCAGCCAGCGGAGAAGCTCGGCGGTCGGGACCGCGCCGTCCAGGTCCAGCTGCCGCAGCCCCCGCGGCAGCACCCAGCGCGCGCGCCCGCCGCGCCGCTTCTTGTCGGCGTTCAGCAGGCGCTCGAGGTCGGCGAGCGGCGGCGCCGGGCACCGAGTCGGCAGGCCGCAGGCCTCCAGCAGCTCGATCACGCGCACGGCCAGCGTCAGCGGGCACAGCCCGCGCTCGGCGGCCACGCGGAAGACCACGGCCATGCCGATGGCGACGGCCTGGCCGTGCGACAGCGCGGCAGGCGTGCCGGCGGTGTGCGCTTCCAGGGCGTGGCCCAGGGTGTGCCCGAGGTTCAGGGCGCGGCGCGGCCCCTGCTCAAGGAAGTCGCGGCCCACGATCGCCGCCTTCACCGCCGCGGCCCGACCCACCCAGTCCCGCCACGGCAGCGCGCCGAGCACGCCCGGCACCGGCTCGCGGTCGGGCCCCGCCGCGGCGCCGAAGAGCGCGCGCAACTCCTGGCGCGACGCCTCGAGGTCCGCGAACAGGGACGCATCGCCCACCACGGCGGCCTTGACCATTTCGGCCAGCCCGTCGCGCCAGCCGGTCCGCGGCAAGGTCAGCAGGAAACCGCAATCGACCATGATCCCCGCCGCGGGGTGGAAGGCGCCCACCTGGTTCTTGAGGCCGGCGACGTTGATGGCCGTCTTGCCGCCGATGGCGGCGTCGATCATCGCCAGCAACGTCGTCGGCACGCTCACCCAGCCCACGCCGCGCTGCCAGGTGGCGGCCGCGAACCCGGCCACGTCCAGCAGCGCGCCGCCGCCGATGCCGACCAGCGTGGCGTCGCGGGCCACGCCGCGCCCGGCCAGCCAGGCGTAGATGGCCGTCAGTTGTTCCAGCGTCTTGATGCCCTCGCCGCCGGGCACCACCAGCGTCCCGGAGCGGTCCGGGTCGCAGCCGGCCTGCAACTGCTCGAGCCACGCCGGTTGGAGACGCTCGACGGCCTCGTCGACGATGTAGACCGGCGGCGGCCGCAGGATGTAGCGGGACAGCTCGAGCGCGGCCAGGGGCCCCACGACGATGCGGCTGGACCGCCCGCCCAGGACCATGTCGATGACAAGGGAACGGTGACTCATCGCCTGCCTGACCGCCTGCCTGACCGCCTGCCCGCCCCGGGCGCGCCGGTGGCGGGGGCCGTAAATCCTTGCTTTGATTGTTATTGTCAGAATCGAAGACGTCGGACGAACGGCGTTTTGGTTTGTCTGGCCGTGGCTCCGGCACTAACTTTGCCGTTCCGCCGGCCGAATCTACCACGGCTGCCGCGCGATTGCCAACGCGGCCCGGCGCCGGCGTCCGGCACGAATGCCACCGGCACGAATGCCAGCGCGCGACAAGGATGAACAGACGCAAGGAGTAGGCGCATGTCTGGAAAGATGGTCGAGATCCGCTGGCATGCCCGCGGCGGCCAGGGCGCCAAGACCGCGGCCATGTTCCTGGCCGAGGCGGTCCTGATGAAGGGCAAGTTCGGTCAGGGTTTTCCCGAGTACGGACCCGAGCGGCGCGGCGCGCCCATGCGCGGCTTCACGCGCATCTCGGACGCCCCCATCCGCCGGCACTGCATGATCGACAGCCCGAACATCGTCATCGTGCTGGATCCGACGCTGCTGGACAGCCCCGCCGCCGGCGTGACGGCCGGCACCACGAAGGACACGGTGTTCCTCGTCAATACGACCGAAGCCCCCGGCTCGGTGGTGAAGAAGCTGAACGTCAAGGGCGCCAAGGTGCACACCGTCGATGCCACCGGCATCGCGCTGGCGACCATCGGCCGCCCGATCCCGAACATGCCGATGGTGGGCGCCCTGCTCGCCGTCGATGACATGCTGACCATCGACGAGTTGAAGGGAGCCCTCGTCGAGCAACTGGGCAGCAAGTTCTCCCAGGTGGTCATCGACGGCAACCTCGCCGCGGTGGATCGCGCCAACAAGGAGCTGGTGTCGGCATGAGCATGATCAACACGAAGGACCTGCACGAGGGCGGGATCATCCGCGAAGCGGGCAACGCCGCCGCCTACAAGACCGGCGACTGGCGCACGTTCGTGCCGAAGTTCGTCGCGGAGAACTGCATCCATTGCATGTTCTGCTGGATCTACTGCCCGGACACGGCGATCGAGATCGACGCGTCCGGTCCCAAGCCGCTGATGAAGGGCATCATCATGGACCACTGCAAGGGCTGCGGCATCTGCGCCCAGGAGTGCCCGCCCGCCAAGAAGGGCAAGTCGGCGCTGGTGATGGTCCGGGAAGAGAAATAGGCAACCGCCGGAAAGGAACCGAGGCATGGAGCAGAAACTCGTCGCGCTGTCCGGCAACGAAGCGGTCGCCTATGCGTTCAGGCAGGCCCGCCCGCACGTCGCCGCGGCGTTCCCCATCACTCCGCAGACGGAGATGATGCACAAGTACGCGGAGTTCGTCGCCAACGGCGAGTCGACCACGGAGATGATCCTGGTCGAGAGCGAACACTCGGCGATGAGCGCCGCCGTCGGCGCCGCCGCCGCCGGCGCCCGCACCTTCACGGCCACCAGCAGCGCCGGCTTCGCGCTGATGTGGGAGGTCGTGTACATCGCCGCCTCGCTGCGGCTGCCGATCTGCATGGCGCTGGTCAACCGGGCCCTCAGCGGCAACATCAACATCCATTGCGACCACTCCGACAGCATGGGCGGCCGTGACGCCGGCTGGATCCACCTGTTCAGCGAGAACGCGCAGGAGTCGTACGACAACGGCGTCATGGCCTGGCGCATCGCCGAGCACATGGACGTGCGCCTGCCGGTGATGGTGAACTACGACGGCTTCATCATCAGCCACACCGCCGACGCCCTCTACCTGCTGCCGGACGACGCGGCGTGGAAGTTCATCGGCAAGTACAACCCGGCCTACACGCTGCTCAACCCGGAGAAGCCGATCACCGTCGGTCCGCTCGACCTGACGGACTACTACTTCGAACACAAGACGAGCCAGTTGGCGGCCTACGAGAAGGCGCCCGCGATCATCCAGCAGGTGAGCGACGAGTTCGCCGAGCTGACCGGGCGCCGCTACGGCTTCGCCGAGGAGTACAGGCTGGACGACGCCGACCTGGTGATCGTGCTGCTGGGCTCCAGCGCCGGCACCTGCAAGGACGTCATCGACCAGTACCGCGAGAAGGGCGTCAAGGTGGGCCTGAAAAAGCTGCGGACCTTCCGCCCGTTCCCGCACGCCTATCTGGCCCGGATCCTGGCCGGCCGCAAGGCCGTCTGCGTGCTCGACCGCTCGGCCAGCTTCGGCGGGCAGGGCGGCCCGCTGTTCATCGAGACCCGCTCGGCCATGTACGGCCTGCAGGTGCCGATCCACAGCTACATCTACGGCCTGGGCGGCCGCGACTTCGACCTGAAGCAGGCGGCGACCGTCGTCGAGAGCCTGCAGAAGGCCGCCGCCGGCGGCGAGGTCAAGGACATCAACCTGCTGGGCGTCAGGCTCTAGGAAGGGAGGCACGACATGGCTGTCAATCTCAAGCAGTTGACCCAGAACGAGGACCTCCTGACCGGGGGCCACCGCGCCTGCGCGGGCTGCACGGGCTCGAACATCCTGCGCCAGATCATGCTGACCGCGGGCAAGGACACCGTTGTCGGCGGCGCGACCGGCTGCATGGAAGTCGTCACCACGATCTTCCCCTACACGGCGTGGAAGACCTCCTTCATCCACAGCGCGTTCGAGAACTGCGCCGCCACGATCAGCGGCGTGGAGACGGCGTTCCGCTCGCTGAAGAAGCACGGCGAACTGCCGGTGCCGCGCGAGAGGATGAACTTCATCGCCTTCGGCGGCGACGGCGGCACCTACGACATCGGCCTGCAGTCGCTGTCCGGCGCCATGGAGCGCGGCCACAACATGGTGTACGTCTGCTACGACAACGAGGCGTACATGAACACCGGCATCCAGCGCTCGAGCGCGACGCCGCTGGGCGCGCACACCTCGACGGCGCCGGCCGGCACCGCCAGCCGGGGCAAGGAGCAGCAGCGCAAGGACCTGACGCGCATCATGGTCGCGCACAACATCCCGTATGTGGCGCAGACCACGCCGTACCACTGGAAGGACCTGGCGACGAAGGTCGAGAAGGCGCTGGCCTGCGACGGCCCGGCTTTCCTGAACATCCTGATGCCATGCACCGTGGGCTGGCATTTCGACCCGGCCATCGGCATGCAACTGGCCAAGGAGGCGGTCGAGAACAACTTCTGGCCGCTGTTCGAGGTCGAGAACGGCGTCTACACGATCAACCAGAAGCCGAGCGATCCGCCGCCGGTGGTCGAGTGGATGAAGAAGCAGGGCCGCTTCCGGCACCTGTTCACGCCGGGCAGCGAGCACATGCTCGAGGCCAGCCAGGCGTGGGTGGACAAGGAGTGGCAGAAGCTGCTCAAGCTGGAGGCGATGACGCAGGACTGAGTCCGGTCGGCGGCGCGAGCGGCCGTCACGCCGGGTGGCTTGCAGACGGACTCCGGCGGACCCGGACTCCGGCGGACCCAGACTCCGGCAGACCCAGACTCCGGCGGACCCAGACGACGGCCCGGGCGAACATGTCCGGGCCGTCGCCTTTTTTTCCGCCGTCGTTGTCGCCGCCCGCGTCGCGGCCTTATCGTGGGCGTCACCGCGGTCCGGCGCCGGAGCCGAAGGAGAGCACTTGGGACGCCGCACACTGCTCGCGCTGATGATCGCCTTCGGCGTCGCGCTGCTGCTCGCGCGCGCGGACGCGGCCGTCCGCACCGTGTGGCCGCCGCTGGCCGCGCTGCTGGTCATCGCCGCCTCGCGGCACGCCCTGGGCGGCCTGCTCGCGGGCGCGTTCGCCGGCGCCCTGATGCTGGCCGGCGGCGATCCCTGGCGCGCCTACCTCGACCTGCTGGGCGAGCACCTGGCGCCGAGCCTCGGCAGCAGCTGGAAGACGGGCGCGATCGCGTTCACGCTGGTGCTCGGCGGCTTCGCGGCCGTGCTCGAGCGCGGGGGCGGCTTCGTCGCGCTGGTCCGGCGCTGGGTCCGTCCCGGCCCGGGCGCCCGCCGGCGCCTGGAGACGGCCGCCGGCGGGCTCGGGCTGCTCTGCTTCTTCGACGGGCTGGCCAACAGCATGGTCGTCGGACGCGTCTGCCGCGACCTGGGGGACCGCTGCGGCGTGCCGCGCGTGAAGCTGGCCTACATCGTCGATTCGACGTCGTCGGCCGTGGCGTGCGTCGCGCTCGTCTCGACCTGGATCGCCTTCCAGCTCTCGATGATCTCCGAGGCGTTCGCGATGGCGGGGCGCCCCGCCAACCCGTACGCCGTGTTCCTGCGGTCGCTGCCCTACAACTTCCACTGCTGGTTCACGCTGGTGCTGCTGGCGGTGGCCGTGCGGGCGCGGTTCCATCCCGGGCCGATGGGGCGCTACGAGCGCGCCGCGGCGTCGCCGGCCGCCTTCCGGTCGGCGAGCGACGGGACCGACGAACTCCTGCCGGCGGGCGCGGCCGCGCGCGCGACGCTGCTGCCGCTCGGCGTCCTGTTGGCGGCGTTCCTGGTCGGCTTCGTGGCGCTGGGCGCGCCGCGCCCGATGCTGCCGCTGACGCGCGACAAGCTCGTGGCGGCCTTCGGCTCGGACGCCGGCCCGCTGGTGCTGGTGCTGGCGGGCCTGGTGGCGACGCTGGCGGCGGCGGCCTGGTACCCGCGCGGGGCGGGCGGAGGGAGGGCCGCGATTCCGGCGGCGTTCCTGGGCGGCGCGCGAGCCATGGCCGGCGCGATCTGGATCCTGCTGGCGGCCTGGATGCTGGGCAGCGTGCTCGAGAGGCTGGGCACGGCCGGCGCGCTGGCCAGGCTGCTGACGGCCGGCGAGGCGCTGGCGCTCGTGCCCCTGTTGACCTTCGTCACGGGCGCGGCCGTGTCGTTCGCCACGGGGACCTCGTGGGGCACGATGGGCCTCCTGTTTCCGCTGGCCATCCCGGCCGCGGCGGCCGCGGGCGCCGACGAGCGGCTGCTCCTGGTCACGGTGGCGGCGGTCTTCAGCGGGGCCGTCTTCGGCGACCACTGCTCGCCGTTCAGCGACACGACCGTCGTGACCGCCGTCTCCTGCGGCGTCGAGACGCACGATCACGTGGTCACGCAGATGCCGTACGCCCTGCTCGCGGGCGTGGCGGCCTGCCTGGCCGGGTTCCTGCCGGCGGGCCTGGGTTTCCCGGCCTGGGCCTCGCTCGCGCTGGGGACGGGCCTGCTCGTCCTGTTGCCGCGGCTGTGGCCCGGCGCCGTCACCGGGGCGGGAGAGACCGATGACTGACCTGCGCGCCGAGTTCCTGCTGCGGCCGGACATCGTCTTCCTGAACCACGGCTCGTTCGGCGCCTGCCCGCGGCCCGTCTTCGCCGAGTACCAGCGTCTGCAGCGCGAACTGGAAGCCGAGCCCGTCGACTTCCTGCACACCGGCCGCACGCTGCCGGCGCGCCTGGCCGCCGCGCGCGCGGAACTGGCGGAATTCCTGGGCGCCCAGCGCGACGACCTGGTCTTCGTGCCCAACGCGACCTGGGGCGGAAACGTCGTGGCGCGCTCGCTGCGCCTGCGCCCGGGCGACGAGGTGCTGACCACCGACCACGAGTACGGCGCCATGGAGCGCGCCTGGACCTTCGCCTGCGAGAAGGCCGGCGCGCGCCTGGTGCGCGCCCGCCTGCCGCTCCCGCTGGACGATCCGCGGCGGGCCGTCGACGCGGTCTGGCGCGCGGCCACCGACCGCACGCGCCTGCTGTTCGTCAGCCACATCACCTCGCCGACCGCGTTCGTGTTGCCGGTGGCCGAACTGGTGCGCGGCGCGGCCGAGCGCGGCATCCTGACCTTCATCGACGGCGCGCACGCGCCGGGCCAGGTCGCGCTGCGACTCGACGAGATGGGCGCCGACTTCTACACCGGCAACTGCCACAAATGGCTGCTCGCGCCGAAGGGCGCGGCCTTCCTCCACGTGCGCCGCGACCGCCAGGACCTGATCGAGCCGCTGGCCGTCAGCTGGGGCTGGCGGGCCGATCAGCCGGGCGCCAGCCGCTTCGTCGACGAGCACGAGTGGACCGGCACCCGCGACCCGTCGGCCTGCCTGGCGGTGCCGGCGGCCCTGGCGTTCCGGCGCCGTCACGGCTGGGAGCAGGTGGCCGACCGTTGCCGGGCGTTGACCGTGCAGGCGAGGGACCTGCTGCTGGCCGAACTGGGCGCCGAAGCTCCCTGTCCGCCGACGCCCTGGCTCGCGCAGATGGCGGCCGTCCCGCTGCCGCCGGTCGACCCGGCCCGGCTGGGCGCGACCCTTCGCGAGCGGCACCGGATCGAGGTGCCGGTCACCATGCAGGCCGGGCGTCCGTGGCTGCGCGTCTCCCTGCAGGCCTACAATTCCCTGCGGGACATCGAGCTGCTGCTGGCGGCCCTGCGCGCCGAACTGTGATCCGGCGGCGGCCCGCCCGCCCGGCGCGGCGCCCGCAAAATGTTGTGGCAACAATGATCAGCATAACATATGATGTCCCGTCGCTTGGAGCGGGAGGAGTCGGGGATGACCCTGCGGGAAGAGCTCCGCATGACGCGGAGTTTCAGTTCGCCCGAAGAGGAACTGAACCTGAACCTGCTGCGGACGGTGGGCCTGCTCGCTGGACCGCTGCACCGCTTCCTGAAGGCCAACGGCCTCAGTCCGGCCCAGTACAACATCCTGCGCATCCTGCGCGGTCAGCCCGGGCGGCGACTGCCCTGCCGCCAGATCGGCCTGCGCATGGTGACGCGGGAACCGGACGTCACGCGCCTGCTGGACCGTCTCGAGCAGGACGGTCTGGTGGGGCGGGACCGCTCGGAGGCGGATCGCCGCGTCGTGATGATCTCCGTCACGAAGGCGGGTCTGGATCTGCTCGCGTCGCTGGACGAGCCGATGCGTCGTCTCCACAAGGAAACGCTCGGGCACCTGTCCCGGGCGGAAATCCGCGAACTCAATCGGCTGCTGGTCAAGGCCCGGCGGCCTTTCCTGGAGGGCGAGAACCATGACTAGGGGAATGCACAAGACGCTGCCGATCCTCATGGCCGGCATCCTGGCGCTGGTCGCGCCCGCGCTGGCGACCGAGTACGAGATCGACACCGCGCACAGCGCGATCGGTTTCAAGATCAAGCACCTGACCATCAGCAGCGTGAAGGGCAGCTTCGACGAGTTCGCCGGCACCTTCACCTTCGACCCGGCGGCGCCGGGCAGCGCCGGGGTGGAAGCCGTGATCCAGGCCGCCTCGATCAGCACCGGCAACGCCAAACGCGACGATCACCTGCGCGATCCCGACTTCTTCGCTGTCGAGCAGTTCCCGACCATCACGTTCAAGTCGACCGGCTTGACGATGACCAGCGCCAGCGAGGGCGTGCTCAAGGGCGACCTGACCATGCACGGCGTGACGAAGCCGGTGACGCTGGCCCTGGTCTTCAACGGGGCCGTCAAGGATCCCTGGGGCAACGACAAGGTCGGCTTCTCGGCCACGGGCAAGCTCGACCGCACCGAATTCGGGCTGACCTACGGCGAGGTCATGGAGGGCGGCGGGCTGATGATCGGCAACGACGTGGAGTTCACGCTCGACATCCAGGGCGCGGCGAAGAAGTAGCCGACCCCCGGCAAGGCGCGCGCGAGGGGGCCGCCGGCGCGGCCCCTTCCTGCTGTCGGGGCCGGGCGTCGCCGGAAGCGCGGCGTCAGCGGGCGCGCGCCGCGCCGAGGACGACGAAGCGCGCGTCGCCGTCCAGCAGTCGGTGCGCGCCGAACAGGCGATCGAGCTTCGCGTGGTGCCCGAGATGGCGGTTGCCCACGACGAGCAGGCGCCCGCCAGGGCGGAGGGCCGCGAATGCCTGCGCGAACAGGCGGCCGGCGCAGACGTCGGCCACGGCGTGGCCCTCGTGGAACGGCGGGTTGCAGACCACGAGGTCCAGCGAACCGGGCTCGACGCCGGCCAGGCCGTCGGCCGCCGTGAAACGCACGCGTCCGGGCTCGCCGGCCAGGGCGGCTTCGTTGCGGGTCAGATTCGCCCGCGCGCAGGCCACGGCGCGGTACGACTCATCGACGCCCAGCACGCTGGCCCGCGGGCAGCGCAGGGCCAGGGCCAGGGCCAGGACGCCGTCCCCGCAACCCAGGTCAGCCGCCGCCAGCGGCGCCTGGGGGAAGCCGGCCGCCGCCGAACACGCCCGGGGCGCCGGCGATCTCCAGTTGCGGCAGCGGACGGTAGTGTCGCTGCGGCGCCGCCGGCGGCGGTCCGCGACCGTCCACGAGCGCCGCGCCCAGGCGCGCCTTCCGCCAGCCGGGGGTCGTCACGGTGGGGCCGACGACGCTTTCGAGCAGCCGCCAGGCGCGCGTCGGCGTGTGCTTGATCATGCCGCCGGCCAGCAACGTCGCCCCCGGCGCCAGGGCGCCGCGCAGGCTGCGCAGCGTGTCGTCCAGGCAGGCGAGGTCCTTGGGCAGGCGCAGCAGGGCCAGCGCCTGCGGGCCCGGCGGCGGCCCGTCCGCGCCCGTGAACGGGACCGCGTCGGGGTCCAGTCCGTTGCGGGCGAGGTTCGCCGCCAACGCGAGGCGTCCCAAGTGGGAATCGCCCCAGGCGGACGGCCGCAGGCCGGCGGCCGCCAGCGCCACCGCCAGCGCGCCCCAGCGGTCGCCCGCCACCAGCAGGGCACTGCCCGGCGCCGGGGCCAGTTCGTCCAGGCGCCGCAGCAGGTACTCGTCGGCTGCGTCCCAGGCCCGCAGTTCGCCGCCGCCGCCCGGCGGGAAGCGGTCCAACACCCATTCACGCTCCCTGTGCGCCAAGCGTTCCATCAGCCGCCTTTCGCCGTCCCGTCCGTGGCGGGGCGCCCACTTCAGTCTCGCCAGCACGGGACGATCCGTATAGGCTGGCGACGCAACCTGGACCCTGACCGGAGCCACGGGATGTCACGGGCCGATGCCGACTTCGCACCCTTCGAGTGCCTCATGCGGGACGAGGGCCTGCCC
>VGXH01000007.1 GCA_016873405.1 bacterium | reverse complement strand
CGGGCAGGCCGTGGTCGGCGGGGCCCGCAGTCGCGGCTGGCCGGTCGAGGCCCCGCCGGTGCCGGACACCCCGCCGGTGCCGGACACTCCGCCAGTGCCGGACACCCCGCCAGTGACGCAGGCCGCTCCGGGCGCGGACGCGGACGCGGCGCCCTCGAATGCCCCCGCGCTCCCGCCCTGGCGCCCGGCCTGGCGGCCCCTGGTCGTCTGCGACGACCTGGCCCTGCCGCTGGGCGCGCTGCGCCTGCGGGCGCGCGGCAGCAGCGGCGGCCAGAACGGCCTGGCCTCGGTGATCGCCGCACTCGGGCACGACGACTTCCCGCGCGTGCGGCTGGGGATCGCCCCCCCGGACGTCGTGGTGCCGCCGGTCGAGTGGCCGGACTTCGTGCTGACCCCGTTCAGTGAGTCGGAGCGCCCTGCCGTGGCGGATCTGGTCTGCCGGGCTGCCGACGCCGTGGTCTGCTGCCGGGACCAGGGCGTCGAGGCCGCGGCCTCCCGGTTCAACCGGCGCTGACGGGGGAGCAGTCCGGGGCGGGCCGGCCGGCACCGGCTCTGCCCGCGCCCACCGCCGAACCCGGCCTTGCGCCGCCGGAGGCCGGGGCCTATACTTCCCCGTTCCGCGCCAAGCGGACGCGGGCACGTGTGCCCGCCACAAAGCTCAAGAGCCTGTCTACGGCTTTAGCTGTGTGCTCACATCCCTACCCGGGCTGACGTCCGGGCGGCCCTTCGCGGGCGCGCCGGGGCGAATAGAGACCCGGGTCGATCAGACCGAGGGGAGGTGTTACCAGTGAAGAAGTACGAATGTGTGTTCATCCTGCGGGCGGACCAGCCCGAGGCCGCCATGCAGGCCCGGGTCGACCGCTGCAAGGAGATCATCGCTGCCCATGGCGGTGACGTGACCCTCGAGAGCCACTGGGGCGTGCGTCGCCTGGCTTACGAGATCGAGTTCGAGAGCCGGGGCAACTACATGTTCCTGAAGTTCAACAGCCGCGGCACCGCCGTGGCCGACCTGGACAAGTTCCTGCGCCAGGACGACCAGGTCCTGCGCCACCTCGTGGTGGTGGACGAGGACTGGGCCGAGCGCAACCGCGCGTCGATGGCCAAGCGCCGGGCGAACAAGCCGGCCGAGGCCGCGCCCGCCGTCGAGGCCGCTGAGTAAGCGAATCCCGGTCCGCGACGCGGGCCGGACCAGCGGCCGGGGAACTTCGCGCCGCCCCTGGCGATGACGCCGGGCGGCCGGTCGAGGAAAGGAGGATCCGATGGCTCGCAAGAACCTGAGGATCAAGAAGAAGAAGAAGAAGAGGCGGCACGGGAAACAGAAGGCGTGCTTCTTCACGAAGACCGGCATGATCGCGATCGACTACAAGGACGAGGAGACCCTGCGTCGCTTCGTGACTGAGCGCGGCAAGATCGCGCCCCGTCGCAATACCGGCACGAGTCCCAAGTTCCAGCGTCCGCTGGCCCAGGCGGTCAAGCGCGCGCGGCACCTGGCCCTGCTGCCGTTCGTGAAGGAATACTACCGCTAGTCCGGCCGGCCGGACGACGGCGCGAGGAAGCCCGTGAAGCCCGGACCGACGGCGTACCTGTCCGCCCTCGCGGCGCTCGTCACCCTGGCGGTCGCCTGGGCGCTGGCGCGGGCGGGCGCGGACATGGAAGCCGGCGGCCGGGGCGTGGGGCTGTGGCTGGCGTTGGCCATGCCGGCCCCCCTGGTGGTCGCGGTCGCGTGGGGCTGGGCCACCCTGGCCGAGACGAGCTGGCTGCGGCTCGGAACGGCCGTGGCGGGGTGGCTGGCCCTCGGCCACGCGCTGGTGTCGGCGGCTGACACCTGGCAGATGACGTCGCACGTCGCGGCGGGCCTGGTGGCGGGCGCGGCCTGGCGCCGGGGCTGGCGTCCGGACGTGGCGCTGCTCGGCACGGCCGCGATGATCGCCCCGCTGGTGGTCTGGGCGGCCCTGCAGATGCCGGTCGGCGAGCAGATGGCGGCGGTCGGGGAGCAGTCGCTCCGGATGCTGGAGCAGCAGGCGCCGCCGGGGACCGACCCGGCGGAGCTGGCCAAGGCGCGCGAGATCGGGCGCCGGCGCATGGAGCAGTTGACGAGCCTGGCGACGCGGCTCTACCCGTCGCTGATCGGCGTCGGGCTGCTGGGACAGGCCGCGCTGCTGCTGCTGGTGGTCCGCCTCGGCGGGCGCCGGCTGGCGGTCGTGGCGAAGGGGCGCCGGCTGCCCCCGTTCGCGCAGTGGCGGCTGCCGTTCTATGTGGTGTGGGCGCTGGTCGCGGGCATCGGGCTGATGCTGACGCGACAGGCGCCGCTGGCGGACGCGGGGCTGAACCTGGCGGTTCTGGCGGCCGCGTTCCTGGGAGTTCAGGGCCTGTCGGTGCAGTACCACCTCTCGCGGCGATTCCTGCCGCCGGTGATGCTGGTCGTCTACTGGACCCTGATGGGGCTGGCATTCGTGCCCCTGGTCGCCACCAGCGTGCTGCTGGGCCTGGTCGACCAGTGGCGCGACCTGCGCGGACCCGTCTCCGGCGCGACGAACGCCGGGAACCAATGACCGAAGGTGGTTAAGCGATGGAAGTCATCCTGATGCGCAACGTGGACAACCTCGGCCGCATGGGCGAGACCGTCTCGGTGGCCCGCGGCTACGCGAGGAACTACCTGATCCCGAGGGGTCTGGCGGTCACCTCGTCCGAGGCTCACCGCCAGCTGGTGGCGGCGCACCTGAAGCAGGAGGCCAAGCGCGAGGACGCGCGGCTGGCCGAGGCCCGGGCCCTGGCGGCGCGGCTCGGCGCGCTGTCGTGCACGTTCGAGGTGCAGGCCGACGAGGAGAACAAGCTCTTCGGCTCGGTGAGCGCGCGGGACATCGCCGCCGCCCTGCCGAGCGAACACGTCAGCTTCGACCACCGGCAGGTCCTGCTGGACGAGCCCATCAAGCTGCTGGGCGAGTACGACGTCGAGCTGAAGATCTACGGCGACGTGCGGGTCACGGCCAAGGTGAACGTCGTCAGGTCCTGATCGGCGGGAGACCGCAATGAGCACGACGCCGGGAAACGGCTCCCGGGCCGAGAACCGGGACAGCGCGCGGGCGCAGCGACCCGCGGCCGCGCCCCCGCCGACGGCGCCGGGGATCTGCGTCATCATGGCCGGGGGGCGCGGCACGCGCTTCTGGCCGCTCAGTCGCGCGGCGCGGCCCAAGCAACTGCTCGCGCTCGCCACCGGAACCAGCCTGCTGCGGGATACCTTCGAACGCGTCGTGCCGCTGGTGGGCGCCGAGCGGGTGCTCGTGGTGACCAGCGGCGACCTGGCGGCGGCGGTCCGCGCCGACCTGCCGGAGCTGCCGGCGATGCATGTGATCACCGAGCCCGTGGGGCGCACCCCCGCGCCCTGCGCCGTCCTGGGCATGGGACTGGCCCGGCGGCTGGATCCGCGGGCGCCGGTGGCGCTCCTGCCGGCGGACCATCTGGTGCGCGACGGCGAGGCCTTCCGCGCCCAGCTGGCCGCCGCGTTCGCCGCCGTGCGCGCCGAGCCGGCCGTGGCCACGTTCGGCATCCGTCCGACGCATCCCCACACGGGCTACGGCTACATCGAGGCCGCGGCGGGGCCTTCCGACGGCCCGCTGCCCGGCGTGGCGTTCAGCGAAAAGCCGGACCGCGCGACCGCCGCCCGCTACGTCGCCGGCGGCCGCCATTACTGGAACAGCGGCATCTTCGTCTGGAACCAGGACTGGTTCGGCGCCATGGCGGACCGCTTCCTGGCCGACGTCAGGCGCCTGATGCAGGTGCCGGTGGAGACCTTTGGAACCGAGTCGTTCGCCGAGGCGTTGCAGGATGCCTATGGTGTCTGCCCGGCGGCCTCGATCGACAAGGCCATCATGGAGAAGATCCCGGGCTTCACGGTCGTGCCGGCCGCGTTCGACTGGTCGGACCTCGGCGACTGGGAAGCGTGGGGCGAACTGGCCGGCGAACTCGCGGGCGACAACCTCGGACGGGGCGACGTGGTGGCTGTCGCCAGCCGCGGCAACATCGTCCGCGGCGACGGCCGGCTGATCGCCCTGGTCGGGGTCGACGATCTGGTGGTGGTGGACACCCCGGACGCGCTGCTGGTCTGCCGCCGCGGCCAGGCCGAGAAACTGCGGGAAGTCGTCGGCCAACTCGAGAAGGACGGACGGCGCGACCTCGTCTGAGGCGCCGCGCGTTCGGCCGTCGCTTGGAACTCAATTGCACAAGGAGTCGCCGTCATGGTCCGCCTCACGCCCCTGCTGCTCGTCCTGGCCGCCGCCGCGGCCGTGCTCGCCTCCGCCGGCTGCCAGCAGGAGAAGAGCGGCGCCGGCTTCGGCTGGAAACCCCTCTTCGGGGATCTGGCCAAGGACACGTCGCCGGCCATCGCCGAGGTCGGCGAGATCACCATCACGCAGGCGGATCTCGAGCAGTTCATCGACGAGCAACCGACCCGCAACAAGGCCGAGTACGCCGGTCCGGAGGGCGAACGGCTGGCGCTCAAGCGGATGGTCGATTCGGCGTTGCTGGTCATGGGCGCCGTCGAGCGCAAGCTGTACAACGACCAGACGGTCGCGCGGACCCTGGTTGCGAACCGCCGGGTGACGCTCGAGAAGGCGATGCGCCAGTACGGCCTGCTGAAGGACGCCGCCCCGACCGATGCCGAGATGCGCGAGTACTACGAGAAGAACCTCGGCCGCTTCAGGCAGCTCGGCATGGTGCGGGTCCGCCACATCGAGTGCAAGGACAGGGCCGCGGCCGATCAGGCGTACCGCCGCCTCCAGTCGAAGGCGCCGAAGGACGGCTGGGTGTACGTCTGCGCGGATTTCTCGACGAACGAGAGGACCAAGAAGATCGAGGGCGATGCCGGTTGGATGAACGCAGGGTCGATCGTGCCGCTCATCGACGCCGGCGCCGAGTTCTCCAAGGCCGTCTTCGATCTCCCGATCGGCGTGAACCCGCCGCTGTCGGTGGCCGGCCGCTGGCACGTCGTCGAGATCACCCACCGCGAATTCGAGCGCAACTCGACCTACGACGAAGGCAAGGACACGATCAAGAACGATCTGTTGCCGGGCTACCAGGACGCCATCATCAAGAACTACCTGAAGGAGGCGCGCGCCAAGCACGGCGTGCAGTACCTGGGCCGATTCACGCCGGGGCAGGGCATGACGCCCCAGCAGCTGTTCGAGCGCGCGATGTTCAACCAGGACATCCTGCGGCGCATCGACATCCTGCTGTTGATCGCCCAGGACTTCCCCGACTCCGACCGTGCCGACGACGCGATGTTCATGGCCGCCAACACGGCGATCGAGAACATCAGCGACCTGAGCGTGGGCGCGCGCATCCTCGAGTCGCTGATCGAGCTGTATCCCCAGAGCGAGTACGTGGATGACGCGAACTTCATCCTCGAGAACCTCTACAACCCCAAGTTCCAGAATCCGACGTCGATCGAGGACATCCGGCGCTGAGCGACGGGAGGCCGGGATGGGGCTGAACCTGAAGCGGGGCGCGATCGGCACCGGCGTGGCGACGGCCATGGTCGTCGCCGCGATGCTGGCCGGGGCGGCCATGGCGGCTCCCGCGCTGAAGGGGGCCGAACTCGAGCAGGCCCGCCGGCTCTACTCGCAGCTCAAGGCGGCCCACGAGGATCAGCGCGCCCGGCAGTGCCTGGAGCTGGCCGGCGCGCTGCTCGACTACTATCCGACCTACGACCGCAACGACGAGGTCCTGGCCATCGCGGTCGGCGCGGCCGAGGCGGTCGGCGACCGGCGACACGCGCTGGCGCTCAGTGACGAACTCCTGGCCGAGCACCCGCACAGTCCTCTCGTGGACGGCGCGCTCGGGCGAGCGGCCGAGATCGCGCTGGCCGGCGGCGACTCCCTGCGGGCGGCCCACTACCGCCTGCTCCACTACGACCGTGACCCGGCGGGCGGGCAGCGCGCCGACGGCGCGCCCCGCGCCGCGCCGCTGCTGGAGAAGCTGTCGGTCGGTCAGCTCGGCGATCTGGTGTTGTTCCATCCCGACAGCTCGCTGCTGCCGTGGCTGCAGTACCGGCGCGCGCGGAAGCTCCTGGAAGCGGGTCGCGACGCGGACGCGCGCGCGGTCGTGGCGCGGCTGGAAGAGACCTCGCCGGAAGATCGCTGGACCGTGGAAGCCCTCAACCTGCTCGGCTTGGCGTCGCCGGCGCAGGCCGCCGCGCGCGCGGAGCCGGACGGTCCCGTCCGGTCGCGCCAGATCGGCGTGCTGTGCCCGCTCAGCGGCCGCTATGCGGAACTGGGCGAGGCCTTCGCCGAGGCGGCGCGCCTGGCCGTCGCGCACGCGAACAGCGAACTGGACCGCGACTTCGCGCTCGTGTTCGAGGACACCGGCGGCGACCCGGTCGAAGGTGCCCTGGCCGCCCGGCGGCTGTGCGTCGGCCGCGGGAGCATCGCGCTGTTCGGCGAATTGCTGAGCGACCCGACCGCCGCCGCCGCGGTCGTGGCCGAGCGGTACGCCGTGCCGCTGATCTCGCCGACCGCGACCAACGACCGATTGTGGGAGATCGGGGCGAACGTCTTCCAGACGAACCTGCCGGGCCAGTACGAGCCGCGCCTGCTGGCCGCGGTGGCGGTTCAGGTCCTTCTCAAGCGGGACTTCGCGGTCCTGCACCCGGACGATGCCCCGGGGAGGCGCCTGGCCGCCGCCTTCGCGGCCGAGATCGAGAGGCTGGGCGGGCGCCTGGTCGCGCGAACCGCGTTCACGCCGGCGGGAGAAGACCTGGCGGACCGGCTGCGCCTGGTGACGCAGCAGCGCCCCGAGGTCGTCTACGTGCCGACCGACGCGGCACAGACCGCCTGGTTGGCCGGGCAGCTGCCGCGGGAAGGTCTCGGGTCGCTGCTGCTCGGCACCGGAGCCTGGAACGATCCGGACCTGCTGGCGGGAGTGGGCGAGCGGCTCGAAGGAGCTGTCGTCCCGGCGGCCGCGCCGCTGTTCCCGGCGACCTGGACCGAGGCCTTCGCCGCCGCCTGGCCCGGCGGCGCGGGCGCGACCGAGACCGACCGGCTGGCGCAGCAGACCTACAGCTCGCTGCGCCTGCTGGTGGACACGCTGGCTGTCAGCGGTGCGCGCACGCGAGGCGAGCTGACCGCGGCGCTGCGCCGGCGTCTGACGCGCGAGGGATCGGCCGGCGGCGGAGCAGCGACCCTGGCCGAATCGGTGCGGGTCGTGCGCGGTCAGGCGACCGAACCGTTCCCGGCCCAGCTTTTCGGCGGGTCGGAAGGAGCAAGATGACCGGGGAATCCAAGTCCGCGGCGCTCGCGGCCAGGTCGCTGTTCGGCGGCGTGCTCATGGGTCTGGCGAATCTCGTGCCGGGGATCAGCGGCGGCACCATGCTGCTGGCGTCCGGGGTCTACCCGGCTTTCATCGGCGCGATCACCGAACTGACGACGTTCAAGTTGCGGTCCCGTTCGCTGCTCGTGCTGGCCGGCGTGCTCACGGCGGCCGGCCTGGCGATCCTGCTCCTGGCCGGCGTCGTGAGGGATCTCGTCGTGGACCATCGCTGGGCGATGTACGCTCTGTTCATCGGCCTGACGCTGGGCGGACTGCCTGTGGTCTGGCGCCTGATCGACCGGCCCACGGGCGCCGTCTGGGCGGGCGCGGCGGCCGGTGCCGTCGGCATGGCGACCCTGGCCTGGCTGCAGGCCACCCGGGTCGGGGGCGGCGCCGTCGGCGGCTCGGGCCCGCTGGCGTTGCTGCTGGCCGGCGTCGCCGGGGCCAGCGCCATGATCCTGCCGGGCATCAGCGGAGGCTACCTGCTGCTGGTGTTGGGGCAGTACCTGCCGATCCTCTCGGCGATCGAGCGCTTCAAGGACGCCCTCGGCGCCGCCCGCTGGAGCGAGGCGGTCGACGTGGCCCTGAAGATCGGCCTGCCCGTCGGGATCGGCGTCGTGCTCGGGATCGCCGGGGTCAGTCACCTGCTGAAGTACCTGCTGCGGCGCCAGCGCAACGCCACCCTGGGCGTCCTGCTCGGACTGCTCGTGGGCGCGGTGGCCGGGCTGTGGCCCTTCCAGCGCGTGGAAGCGCCGAGCCACGGGGACGGTCGCGGGCCGGCGGCGGCGGCGGTCGCCGAGGACGGCGGCGGCGACGCCGCCGCCGGGCAGCCGATCGACTACTACCTGCCCTCGGCGGGCCAGGCGGCGCTGGCGCTCGGATTCGTCCTGGCCGGCGTGGCGGTCACGATGGGCGTCGCCAGGATCGGCGGCGAGGATGAGGACACCAGCCCGGACCTTCGTGAATAGTCCCAGCTGGAGCGAACGGCTGACGCACCGGCCGCGCCGGGCGACGGCGCGGCCGGACACCATCTGGACGTCACGACCTACGGGCTGCGGAAGCGCCAGGGCAACACCAGCTGGCGCCCCCTCTGCGGATCCACGCGCCAGCCCAGCTTCCACTGCTGGACGGCCTCCAGCACGGCCTGCGCGAAGACGTCGCCGCCGTCGTTGCTCACCAGCTGCGCCGCGGTCACGTTGCCTTGCGGATCGACGAAGATCCACACCACGACGTTGATGACCGGCCGCCGCCGATCCTGCTCGCTGGCCAGCACCGGGTACTGGGGCCGCACCAGATGCCGGATATACCAATCGGGAGAGGTCTGCTGCGGCAGCAGGAGTTGCACCGACTCGTCGAACAGCGCGTCGATGATCGCTTCGGCCGGGTCGGGGTTCGCGGGCTGCAGGAGGTCGGTTCCGGTGGCGGGGCGGGGCACCTTCTCCGGCGCGCGCTCGTCGCTGCGCTCGGGCTCGACCTTCAGGGGCGGCGGCGGCGGCGCTTGCAGCGAGCGCGGCAACCGGTGCGTCTGATCGGCGCCCTCGTCGATCGAGACCTCCGGCATGATCTTGAGCTCGCCCGGGACGCCGTAGTACGTCAGCTTGCGGAGGATCGCTGTCTCCCGCGGGCCGAACCAGACCAGGAGCAGGAGCGCGCCCACGGCCAAGCCGGCGGCGGTCAACCGCCGCCGGCCCTGGCCGCGGCGGAATTCCTCCTGGGCCGCGGTCGTGAACGAGCGCGGGCTCGGCGTTGTCCGGCGGCGGCGGATCATCGGCGCGCTTCTCCTGCGGGGGACGGTCGGCAGCCTGACTGTAGCGATCCGCGCGGCCGGGCGCCAGCACGGGCGCGGTCGGCTGTCTGGACAAGCGCGCGCGGATCTGGTAACTTGGCGCCCAACAGATCATCTCGGCTCCGGCAGGCGTCCCGGGCCGCTTGCGAGCGGCCGTATTCTTGTCGTCGTCGGCCGCTCCCATCGCCAGGCAAGGATGCGTGATCCCGATGTCCGACCTCCAGTCCCGCCTGCGGGAGATCCCCCAGATCAGCGCCGTCCTGGCGGACGCGCGTCTGGCGGAGTTCCTGGCCGGCCGGCGGCGGGCCTGGGCGGGACCGGTGGTGCAGCAGCAATGCGAGGCGTTGCGGCGGCGGCTGCGCGACGAGACGGGACCGGTGCGCGACCGGGCCGATCTCCACGAGGAACTGGTGGCCGCCGCGGTGGCGGCCTGCCGCGGCCTGCTGCGACCGGCCTGGACCCGGGTCGTCAATGGGACCGGTGTGGTCGTGCACACCAACCTGGGCCGTTCACCGCTGCCGGCGGCGGCGGCGGCGGCGGCCGGAGCCGTCGCGGCGCATTACAGCGACCTGGAGCTGGACCTGCGCAGCGGCCGCCGCGATCACCGGGGGCGGGCGGTGGAGCGCAAGGCGGCGCTGCTGGCCGGCAGCGAGGACGCGCTGCTCGTCAACAACAACGCCGCGGCCCTGTGGCTGGCGGTGCGGCACCTGGGCCGTGGGGGGCCGGTGCTTCTGTCGCGCGGCGAGGTCGTGGCGATCGGCGGCTCGTTCCGGCTGCACGAGATCATCGCCGAGACCGGGTGCCGTCTGGTCGAAGTGGGGGCGACCAACCGGACGACGGTCGAGGACTACCGCCGCGCCCTGGAGCCGGGCGCGCTGGTGCTGAAGGTGCACCGCAGCAACTTCGCCCTGGCGGGCTTCACCGCCGAGGTCTCGCTGGCGGAACTGGCGGCGCTGTGCGCCGCCGAGCGCTGCCACCTGGTCTACGACGCCGGCAGCGGCCTCCTCGTGGAACCGTCCGAACTGGGCCTGCCGGCTGGCGAGACGACGCTGGCCGCCGACGTGGCGACCGGTTGCGACCTGGTCACCTGCAGCGGCGACAAGCTGCTGGGCGGCTGCCAGGCCGGCCTGCTGCTGGGGGGCGCGCCGCTGATCGAGGCGCTGCGCGACCACCCGCTGCGGCGCGCCGTGCGCGTGGACAAGACCACGCTTGCCGCGCTCGACGCGGTGCTCACGGCGTACCTCGCGGCGACGTCGCTGCCGGACCTGCCGGCCATCGCCGCGCTGGCCGCGCCCGCGGAGCGCCTGCGGGAACAGGCGACGCGCCTGCGCGCGCTCGTGGAACCGGATCTGCCGGCCGGCTGGTCGCTCGCGGTCGAGCGGGACGTCTCGAGCGTGGGCGGCGGCGCCTACTCGACGGCCGAGTTGCCGACCTGGCTGCTGCGCCTCCGGGGACCGCGGGTGGAACTGGAGGCGTGCCACGCGGGCTTGCGCGAACAGGATCCGGCGATCCTGACGCGGCTGAATCATGACGGCCTGGCCGTCGATCCGCGGTCACTCGCGGATGACGAGCTCGCGCTGGTGGCCGCGGGCCTGGGCGCGGCCTGGGCGGCCCTGGCGAGCGGGGACGGGCAACGTGGCTGAGCGTCGCCTCATCGCGGGAGTGCCTTGCCACGAGGCCTCGCTGGCGCCGGCGCCCGGGGGGCCGGCGGAGGGTGTCGGCGCGCGCGGCCTGGTCGAGCAACTGGCGCCGCTGGACCTGCTCGCCGCGGGGCTGGACGAGTTGCTCGCCGGCGGCGTGGCGCCGCGGTCCTGGCTGTTGCTGCACGAGCCGGGGCAGGCCGCGCTCGGCGCCGGCGCGGCGTTGATGCTGGCGCGGGCCCTCGCGGCGCGGGGGCAGAACGTCCTCGTGCTGGACATCGACGAGGCGCAGTCGGTGCTCACCGGTTGGGCCGGCCGCGCCGAGACCGAGGGCTGGATCGATGTCGTGCGCTTCGGCGCTTCCGTCGCCGCCGCCTGCGCACCGCTGCCGCTGGGCGCCGGGCGCGGCCGACTGCTGGGCGTCGGCTCGTTCACGCCGACGGACGCCACCGAGGACGAGATCGCAGCGCTGCTCTCGCGCCTGCGTCACCAGGCCGACGATATCCTGCTGACGGGGCCGGTCGGGCCGGCGGTGCTGCCGTGGGCGCGACGCGCCGAGCGCCGCCTGTTCTGCTGGGATCGAACCGACCGCCGGGAAGCGGAGCTCGAGCGTGTCCTCGAACCCCTGGCTGCCGCGCAAGTGCCGGTGACCGGGATCCTCGGCTGGGGACCCGAGCCGATCAGCGCGGTCGAGCCGCCCCCTGCCGAGGCTGGCGCCCCGATGCCGTCGGTGCCGCCGCCGGCCCCGGCGGCGCCGATGCTCGACGAACTGGCGCCGCTCGACGGCGAAGCCGAGCCTGCGCGGCGTCACCGACGTCTCTTCTGGCTGGCGGCGGGCGCGTTCGGCGCGGCCATCATGGCGAGCGCCTGGTACTGGACCAACCACGTGCGCGTGCCGCCCGGCGGCTTCTTCGAGCCGGTGGCGACGCGGGAGGGTCCGGCCGTGCCCGTCGCCGACGAGTCTCCGCCGCGAACGGCGCACGCCGGCGGGCTCGCATCGCCGGAGGACTCGCTGCCGGCGGCGAGCGATGCCGCGACCGCCGCGCCGGAACCGGCCGCCGTGCCGGCGCGCCCGCAGTCGCCGACGCCGGCGGCCGGGTCGGCGTCGTTCGACCCCGCGCCGTACGCCGGGCCCGTGGGCGGCGACGGCTGGGCGCTGCACGTCTATTCCCTCGCCGACAGCGCGAGCGCGGCCGAGCAGGTCAGGGCACTGGCGGATCAGGGGTTCCAGGCCGCGGTGCGCATCGTCGAGATCAGGGAGAAGGGCGGGCGCTGGTGGCGCGTGTATGTCGGCAGCTTCCCGACGCGCGCCGCCGCCGCCGCGGCCATGCCCGCGTTGCTCGGCCGCCTGGGCACGCACTGGGCCGAGCCGGCCCGATTCCGGGAATCGAGTCCGTAGGCGGCCGGGCCCGCGCCCGGCCGCGCAGCGGCGCCGTCATCCGCAGACAACATGCCGCGCCCGGCGCGGAAAGGTGAGCAAGTGCGCCTCAAGTCCATCGAATTGCAGGGCTTCAAGTCCTTCGTCGACCGTACGCGCCTGGATTTCGACCACGGCATCACCGCCATCCTCGGCCCCAACGGCTGCGGCAAGTCCAATGTCGTGGACGCGGTCCGCTGGGTGCTCGGCGAGCAGTCGGCGAAGCAGCTGCGCGGCGGCAAGATGGAAGACGTCATCTTCAAGGGCACCACCAAGCGCAAACCGGTGGGCATTGCCGAAGTGACGCTGACCTTCGAGAACGAGGACCGCGGACTGCCGATCGACTTCAGCGAGGTCGCGATCCGTCGGCGCGTGACGCGCGACGGCGGCAGCGACTATTTCCTGAACGGCAGCCCGTGTCGCCTGAAGGAGCTCCGGGACCTGTTCTTCGACAGCGGCGTCAACAACACGTCGTACTCGATCATCGAGGAGTCGATGATCAGGTCGCTTCTCAACGAGAACAACGATGACCTGCGTCGGCTGCTCGAGGAGGGTTCGGGCATCACGCGCTACAAGGCGCGGCGCAAGGAGACCCAGCGCAAGCTCGACCGCACGCAGTCGGACCTGGTGCGGCTGTACGACATCATCGAGGAGATCGGCAAGGAGGTGCGCTCGCTGCAGCGGCAGGTGGGCAAGGCGCGTCGGTACCAGCGGCTCTACGGCGAGATCCGGGCGCTGGACCTGCTGGTCGCGGCGAGGCGGCACCAGGAACTGGATGCGCGCGAGACCGAGGCCCGCGATCGCCTGCAGGAGTACCGCACCCTGGCCGAAGCGGGGGTCGGCGAACTGGCCGATCTGCAGGCGCGCATCGAAGCCGTCCGGCCGACCATCGACGAACGCGAAGCCGAGCGACGCCAACTGCAGGAGGCGCTGCAGGCCTTCGAGGAGGAGCTGCAGGAGTCCGAACGGCAGGTGCTGGTGCTCGAGCACCGCATCGACGAGCAGAAGCGGCGCATCGAGACGGCCGAGGCCGGCATCGCCGAGGCGGAAGCGCGGCAGGGCGACCTCAACGGCCAGGTCGGGCGCCTCGACGAGAGCTTGGCGCAGGTGCGCGACGAGCTGGAGGGCGCGGCGCGCCTGCTCGCCGAGCGCGAGGAGGAATTGCAGATCCTCGAGGACCGCCTGGCGCGTGATCGCGCCGCGCTGGACGACGCGACGACGAGGAATCTCGAGGTGATCGAGAGCGATGCGCAGGAGCGTGGGCGCCTGCGCGAGCTGCAGGTCAAGCAGGAAAACCGCCGCGAGCGGACGGGCTCGCTGACCCGGGAGCGGGAAGCCGTCCTCGAGCAGGGGCAGGCCGCCGCCGAACGGCTGCAGGAGGTCGAGGATCGCGTCGACCCGGCGCGGCAACGGCGACAGGAGGTTCTGGCGGAGCTGGCCGCCCTCGAGCGGGAGGAGACCGACCTCGAGGTCGCGGCGGCCGCGCTGCAGGAGGAGGCGGCGACGCTGACGGCGCGCCGGGAGGCGGCCCGCAGCACGCACGATCTGCTGCTCCGCCTGCACGAGGAATACGAGGGCTACGGCAAGGGCCCGCGCGAGCTGCTGCGGCGCCATGCGGGCGAGCCGCGCCTGGTCGGCGGCCTGGCCGACCTGCTGGCGGCGACGCCGGCGGACCTGCCGGCGCTGGCCAGCCTGCTGGGCGAGGTGCTGGACGCGGTCGTGGTCGACGGCTGGGGGACGGCCGCCGAGCTGGTCGGGGAGCTGCGGCGCGATGAGCTGGGACAGGCCAGCCTGATCTGCCGCGACGGCGGGGGCGGCGACGAGACCGCCGCGATCGGGGCGGCGCCCGCCGGCGGCCGCCCGGCGCGCGAGGCGATCACGGGCCCGGGCGCCGCGATTCCCGCCCTGCGCAGCCTGCTGGCGCGCTCGTTCATCTTCGCCACCGACGGCGAAGCGGCCGCGGGCGCGGCCGGCTGGCGCGGCCCGGCGCCGATCGTCTGCGTCAGCCGCGAGGGCCTCCTGGTCACCAGCGACGGACGCGTGCGCGGCGGGCGGGGCGACGGCGCCGACACGGGCCTGCTCGAGCGGCGCGGCAAGCTGGAGGCGGTCGGCCGCGAGATCGAGGCGCTGGAGGAGCGCGTCGGCGCGGCGCAGCAGCGGGTGGCGACCAATCGCGCCCGGCGCGAGGACGTGCGTGTGGCGCTGATCGGCGGCCGCGGACGCCTGAGCGCGGGCGAACACGAATTGAACGCGCTCCAGGTCCAATTGGCGGAGCTGACGCACCGGCGCGACGCGGCCGCCACGCGCGCGCGGGAAATGGAGGACGAGCGCGGGAGGCTGGAGGGCGAGATCGCCGAACTGGCCGCGGCCGAGGCGCGCATGACCGACCTGCTGGACGAGAGCGGTCGCCGGCGGCAGGACAGCACCACGCACCGCGAGGAGCTGCGCCTGCGCGTCGAGGAGATCCAGTCGCAGCGCGACGAGGCCCGCGCCGGCCTGGCCGAACTCCGCCTGGGCCAGCAGCGCCGCGAGAGCCGCGAGCGCGAGACCGGGACCGCGTTGGCGCACCTGCGCGAGAACATCGCCGAGCTGTTCGCCCGCCGGGAACGGCTGGCCGAAGAGATCGAGTCCGGCCGCCTGCTCCGCGAGACGCTCCTGGAGGAACTGGCGCAGCGGCGGGAGGTCCTGGCGCGGGCCATGGACGAGCGCGAGCGCCGCCGGTTGGTGGTCAATGCGGCGTCCGACGGCATCGCCGCTCTGCACGAGGAGACGGCCGTCTGGAACCGCCGCGTGCAGGAGATCGAGCGGCAGCGCGGCGGCTACCGCGAGCAGGCGCACGAGCTGGAGACGGAGCTGGCGACGCTGGACGTCCGCCGCAACAACCTCGAGGAGCGCGTCGAGGAGCAGTGGAAGGGGGCGTTCCGCGAGCTGGTGGCCTCGGTCGTCCCGGAACACGTGCCCTCCGAGCTCCTGATGGACCAGGGCGTCTTCCAGGTCTCCCAGGCGGAGGAACTCCTCGAGGACCGTCGGCGCAAGCTGGCGGAACTGGGGCCGATCAACCATCTGGCGCTTGAGGAGTACGACACCAAGAAGGAGCGGCTGGATTTCCTGGAGAAGCAGCGCGACGACGTCGAGAAGGCGCGCGACGACCTGGGG
>VGXH01000006.1 GCA_016873405.1 bacterium | reverse complement strand
GCAGCGAATGGTCCAGCGGCGCGTAGAGCGCGGCCAGCGCGACTGTCGACCAGAGGGCCGTCGCCGCCGGCGCGCGCGCCCGGCGCTGCGGCGCCCGCGGCCGGACCACGGCGCCGACCGCCAGCAACGCCGGCACCGCCCACGGCAGCAGCGCCGGGAATTCCCGCGCGTAGAAGCGCAGCCCGCGCGCCGTCTTGCGCGCCACCGCCTGCGGGTACTCGCGCAGCGCGCGCCAGGGCGGCTGCGGCTCGAGCTGGCGGTAGACGTCGTAGCCCGGCCAGGCGCGCGTGTCCTTGGCCAGTTCGGCGGCCGCCTGCACGCTGAACAGCGGGTTGCCGGCCAGACGCGCGTTGCGCATGAGCCAGGGCGCCGTCAACGCGGCGGCCACCGCCAGCGCGACGAGCAGGCCGCGGCGCGCGCGCCGGTCGCCCGCTCCCGCCGCCGGGTGGCGCAGCCACGCCCACCACGCCAGGGGCAGCCAGGCCAGTTCCGGACGCAGCAGCGCGAGCGCCGCGGTGGCGGCGCCGTCGAGCGCGCCGGGCGCGCGCGCGCCGTCGCGGTGCCGCCACCAGCAGCCCAGCAGCACCACCGACGCCGGCAGCTCCGTGTGCCCCCAGTCGACCGCGTAGGGCAGGAGCGGGCAGGCGAGCAGCGCCACCAGCCAGGCGACCGCGGCCCCCGGCCGATCGCGGCGGACCCAGGCGGCGGCGCCGAGACCGGCCAGGAGCGCCAGCAGCGCGATCTGCAGCCGCCGGACCGCCGCGACGACGTCCGCCCCCTCCGGCCCGGCCTGCGCGTACGGCACGACCAGCGCCGCGGGCCAGGCCGGGGGCCGGTGCACCAGCGGCTGCGGCAGGGAGCGCGCGCACGGCCAGGCGAAGGACAGGGGATAGGCGACATCGCACAGGAAGCCGTCGCCCCGCGCCAGATGCCGCGCCACCGACAGGTGCGTGTAGAGATCGTCCGTCGGCAGCAGCGGCAGCGGCGCGCGCACGGCCGGCCAGAGCACGCCGAGCGCCAGCGCCACTCCCAGCCCGGCGATCGCCGCGGCCCGGCGGCCGGGTGTCCTGGCGCCGGTCACCGCCCTGGCCTCAGTTGCCGCGGCTGCCGGGCTTGGTCACCGGCGCGCCCTGCCGGCACAGCGGGCAGTCGGCGGGATCCCAGGTCTCCACCGCCACGCGCGCCAGCGCGTGCAGCGGCAGCGGCAGTTCCACGTCGCCGCCGGTGCGGTCGATGATGCAGGCCAGCCCGCTGACCACGCCGCCGTTCTCCTGCACCACCTTGGCCACTTCCAGCAGGCTGGTGCCGCGAGTCACCACGTCCTCGACGATCAGCACCTTCTCCCGCGACTCCAGGGCGAAGCCCCGCCGCAATTCCATCACGCCGTCCTTGCGTTCGGTGAACAGGAACCGGCGCCCGACGGCGCGGGCCACCTCGTGGCCGATCAGGATGCCGCCGAGGGCCGGGCTCACCACCGCGTCGTTCGTCTGGTCTCCGAACGCCTTCGCCAGTTCGGCGCCCAGCTCGCGCGCCAGTTCGGGGTACTGCAGCAGGCGCGCGCACTGGAAATAGGTGTGGCTGTGCCGGCCGCTGCTGAGCTGGAAGTGGCCCTTGTGCAGCGCGCCGAGCTCCTCCATCAGGGACAACAGGCTGCTCTCGTCCACGGGACCGCCTTTCTGTGTCGGGCCCTGCCGGGGCGGGCCCCGCCGGAGCGGACCTCGCCCCGGCGGTTCAGGCGAACTCGGCCGCGATCGCCGCCAGCGCCGCCGCCGGATCGGGCGCCTGCGTGACCGGCCGGCCGATCACCAGGAAATCCGCGCCCGCGGCCGCGGCCTCGGCGGGCGTCGCGATGCGCTTCTGGTCGTCCGCGCTGCCGGCGGCCGGGCGGATGCCGGGCGTGACCGCCAGCGGCCCCGGGCCGATCACGCTCCGCAGGGCCGGCAGGTCGGCGGCCGAGCAGACCAGGCCGTCGCAGCCGCAGTCCCAGGCCAGCCGAGCCAGCCGGGCCACGCGCTCGGACAGCGCGCCGCCGCCCGGGGCCACTTCCTCGAGTTCCGGCGCCGACAGGCTGGTCAGCACCGTGACCGCCAGCAGCGCGGGTCGCCGGCCGTCCGGTCCCGGCGCCGCGTCGGCCAGCGCCGTCGCCGCCGCCGTGAGCGCGGCGCGACCGCCGGCGGCGTGGATCGTGCAGAGCGACGCGCCGAGGCGCGCCGCCTGTCGCGCCGCCGCGGCGACGGTGTTGGGGATGTCGTGGTACTTGAGATCGAGGAACACGTCCCGGCCCAGTCCACGCAGCTGCGTGACGACCTCCGGCCCGGCGGCCGAGAAGAGCTCCAGTCCGACCTTCACGAACCCCCCGGCGGGGCCCAGGCGCCCGGCCAACGCCAGCGCCGCCGGCGCGTCCCGCACGTCCAGCGCGGTGATCAGGCGCCGCTGCGGCGGCAGGGCGCGCAGCCGGGCGATGAGTTCTTCGCGGCTCATCTCGACCTCGGGCTGGTCTGGTCGCCGGCGCGCGCCCGGCGACGGGTTCGGGAGGGGGGGCGGGCGCCGGCTCGATTTGCCTTGCCGCCGCCCGGATCCTGTGACTAACCTTCTTACCAGCCGCCGCCGCGGAACGCCAGAGCAAATTCCCGCCGGAACCTGTTGCGGCAGGCGTGTTTCTTGCCCATTGACCGCGGGTGTGCGCCCCCGGCCGTGTCGGCCCGGGCCCGCATCGGCCCGGGCGCCGGCGCCCCGCCGGCGTCGCCCTCGGCAGCCCCCGAAAGGTGCCCCCTTGCTGGACCGCAAGTTCCTGCGCGAGAACCGCGACCAGGTCGTGCGCGCCGTCGCGCTCAAGCGCGAGGCCGTGGACATCGAGTCCTATTACGCGATGGACGCCGCGCGCCGCGCCGCCCTGCAGGAGATCGAGACCCTGCAGGCGGAGGCCAACCGCGCCAACCGCGCCATCAGCGACCTGAAGAAGGCGGGCGGCGACGCCACGGCCGCCATCGCCGAGATGAAGTCCGTCTCCGACCGCATCAAACAGCTCAAGGACGACGCCGCCGGCCTCGAGGACCGGGTCGAGCAGATGTACCTGCGCATCCCGAACCTCCCGCACGGGTCGGTGCCCGAGGGCGGCGAGGAGTGCAACGTCGTCGTGCGGACCTGGGGCGAGGTCACGCCGCCGGCGCACGCGGTCGTCCCGCACTGGGACCTGGCCGCCGAGCTGGGCATCTTCCACCCCGAGCGCGCGGGGCGCATGAGCGGCAGCGGCTTCACGGTGCTCTCGGGCCAGGGCGCCCGCCTCGAGCGTGCGCTCATCAACTGGTTCCTGGACGTGCACCTGGAGCAGGGCTACACCGAGTTCAACATCCCGTACCTGGTGAACCCCGAGGCGATGCAGGGCACCGGACAGCTGCCGAAGCTGGCCGAGGACATGTACCACTGCCAGGTGGACGACCTGTACCTGATCCCGACGGCCGAGGTCTCGGTCACCAACGTCCACATGCAGGAGACGCTGGACGCCGCGCAGCTGCCCCTGAAGTACTGCGCCTTCTCGCCGTGCTTCCGCCGCGAGGCCGGCGCCGCGGGCAAGGACACCCGCGGCCTGCTCCGCGTGCACCAGTTCCACAAGGTGGAAATGGTCAAGTTCGTCGCGCCGGAGACCTCGTGGGACGAGCTGGAGTCGCTGACCGCCGACGCCGAGGAGCTGCTGCAGAAGCTGGGCTTGCCGTATCGCGTCGTCGCGCTCGCCACGGGCGACCTCAGCTTCGCCGCCGCCAAGTGCTATGACCTGGAAGTGTGGGCGCACGGCGTCGGCAAGTGGCTCGAGGTGTCGTCGTGCAGCAACTTCACGGATTTCCAGGCCCGCCGGGCCGGGATCCGCTACAAGGGGGGCGACGCGAAGGGCTACGTGCACACGCTGAACGGCTCGGGCCTGGCCCTGCCGCGAGTGCTGGTGGCCGTCCTCGAGAACTACCAGACACCAGACGGGCGCGTGCGCGTGCCGGACGTGCTGCGGCCCTACCTGGGCGGGCTGGAGCACATCGGATGAGGGCGCGCGGGCTGTCGTGGCCGCACCTGCCGTGGCTGCGGCGCCGCCACCTGTTCACGATCTATCTCGTGCTCGGCAGCCTGAGCATCGTCGTGGCGACGACGGTCTTCACCTTCCGCGTTTCCAAGAGCGTCGAGCGCCAGGCCTACCTGACGACGAGCCTGCTGGCGGCCAACGCGAGCCGGCTGCTGAAGGCGGAGTCGCTCGAGGGGCTGCAGCCGCTCCTGGACATCATCAACGAGAACGAGGTGCCGTTCATCCTGACCGACAACGCCGGCCGGCCGTTCCTGTGGAACGAGGCCGTGATCGGGGTCCCGAGCCCGGGCTACCAGATCCTGCTGAGCGAGAACATGTCGAATCCGAGCAACCCGGTGGTCATCGAGATCCTGTCGTTGGCCGCGGCCTACGACCAGGAGCAGGAGCCGTTCGCCGTGCTCGACTCCGCGGGGCGGCGCGTCGGCACGGTTCACTACGGGCGCTCGGCGCTCAGCCAGCGCCTGCGCATCATGCCGTACCTGGAACTGGCCGTGATGGCGCTGTTCTTCCTGGTCATCCTCTGGGCGCTGCAGAACAAGAAGGACGCCCAGCAGAAGGCCCTGTTCGCCGGCATGGCGAAGGAGACGGCGCACCAGCTGGGCACGCCGCTGACGTCGATCATGGGCTGGGTGGTCCTGCTGGAGGACCGCCTGGGCAAGAAGGACGATGTCGTCGCCGAGCTGAACCGCGACATCGACCGCCTGAGCATGGTCTCGGCGCGCTTCAGCCAGATCGGTTCGCATCCCAAGCTCGAGGACACCGACCTCAACGGGGTGGCCGACGACACGATCGAGTACTTCCGGCGCCGGCTGCCCCACCTGGGCGGGCGCGTGCAGCTGCGGCGCGAGGGAACCGTGACCAACCCCGTGGCGTTCAACCGGGACCTGCTGGGCTGGGTGCTCGAGAACCTGATCAAGAACGGCGTCGACGCCCTGGTCGACGGCAAGGGCACGATCACCGTCCGCCTGGAGGACGAGGGCGGCGGCGGCGTGCGCCTCTACGTGATGGACACCGGGCGCGGCATCCCCCCGCGCGAGGGGAACAAGATCTTCGAGCCGGGCTTCACCACCAAGAAGCGCGGCTGGGGGATGGGCCTGGCCCTCGTCAAGCGCATCGTGACGCAGTACCATGGCGGGCGGATCCGCGTCGAGTCGACGAGCCCGCACGGCACCACTTTCCTGGTGACGCTGCCGCCGCCGCCGGCGCCGAGGCCCGGCGCCGCCTGACCGCGGCTTCGCCCCGCCAACCGGCAAAGGAGCCCCCGTGGCTTTCCGCATCCTGTGGATCGACGACAACATCGAGGAGCTGCGCTCGCACGTGGTCTACCTCGGCGAGAAGGGCTACGACGTCGAGGGCGCCACGAACGGCGTCGACGGGCTCGCCATGCTGCGCGAGAACCGCTACGACGCCGTGCTCCTGGACGAGATGATGCCGGGCATGGGGGGGCTCGAGACGCTCGAGGGGATCCGCCGCATCAACGAGCGCGTGCCGGTCGTCATGATCACCAAGAGCGAGGCCGAGGACCTGGTGACGCGCGCGATCGGCAAGCGCATCGACGACTACCTGGTCAAGCCGGTCTCGCCCCTGCAGATACTCTCGGCGCTGAAGCGGCAGCTGGAGGCGCGCAAGCTGGCGGGCGAGGAGGTCGCCCGCGGCTACATGAGCAACTTCATGCGAATGGGCGACCGCTTCGGCGCGGCGGCCACGCCGGCCGACTGGGTGGGGATCTACGACGACCTGGTGACCTGGAGCCTGGACCTGTTCGCCTACGCCGACCACGGGCTTCTGCAGACGCTCGAGGAACAGTACACCGCGGCGAACCTCGCCTTCGCCAAGCACGTCCGCCGCCACTACCGCGACTGGATCCACGCCAAGCCGGGCGGCGACGCGCCGCTGCTGAGCCCGGACGTGTTCGCCGCCTGGGTCGCGCCGGAGGTCGAGCGCCGCAAGCAGGTGTTCTGGATCGTGATCGACTGCATGCGTCTGGACCAGGTGCGCATGATCGAGCCCCTGCTGGAGGAGTACTACCACCTCGACCGCCGCCACTACTGGTCGATCCTGCCGACGGCGACGCCCTACGCGCGCAACTCGCTGTTCGCCGGCCTGTACCCGCTGGACATCGCGCGCAACTACGCGCGGTGGTGGATCGGTTCCGCGGACCACGACGGCAGCCGCAACGCGCACGAGAGCGACCTGCTGGAGGAGCAGCTCAAGCGCCTGGGCAGTCCCGCCGCCGGCGGCAGCCGCTACTACAAGGTCTCCGACGCCCGCGACACCGACCTCCTCTACCGCAACCTGGGCTCCCTGGGCAACGCGCGCCTGGTGGCCGGCGTCTACAACTTCCTGGACATGATGGCCGGGGGCCGCAGCCAGAACCGCATCCTCAAGGAACTGGCGCCGGACGAGGCCGCGTTCCGCACGCTGATGCGGTCCTGGTTCGAGCACTCGAACCTCTACGACGTGCTCAAGACGCTGGCGCGGCGGGACTGCGCGGTGATCCTGACGACCGACCACGGTTCGAAAATGTGCCGGCGCGCGATCCAGATCCGCGGCAACCGCGACACGAGCAGCAACGTGCGCTACAAGTTCGGCGACAATCTGGGTGTGGACGACGAGAAGGTCATGCTGATCAAGGATCCCGAGGCGTATCGCCTGCCGCCGCAGACCTCGATCGAGAACTACGCGATCACCACCGAGAGCAGCTACCTGGTCTATCCGACGAATTTCCACGAGTACGAACGGCTCTACCGCGACAGCTTCCAGCACGGCGGCATCAGTCTCGAGGAGATGATCTGCCCGTTCCTGGTCATGACGCCGCGGTAGGCAGGGGCGACATGGAATCGGTGCACGATCTTCCCGCGGCCGCGGGCTTTCCTGCCGGCGCGACGGCCGCCGAGCCCGCCGACACGGCGGCCCTGGGCGCCGGGGCGGCGGCGCTGCTGCGCGGCGGCGAGGTGCTGCTGCTGCACGGCGGCCTGGGGGCGGGCAAGACCTGCTTCGTGCAGGGCCTGTGCGCGGCGCTGGGCGTCACCGTCGAGGTCGTGTCGCCGACCTTCACGCTGGTCAACACCTACGACGGGAGGCTGCGCGTCCATCACCTGGATTTCTACCGCCTGGACGCCGGCGCGGATCTGGACGACATCGGGCTGCCCGACCTGCTGGACGAGGTCGCCGAAGGCGCCGCCGTGCTCGCGGCCGAGTGGCCGGGCCCGCTCCTGCGCGCGCTGGGCCCCACGCCGTACCTCGAGTTCCTGGCCCAGGCCGGCCCCGCCGGCGTCGGCCGCGAGTGGCGGCTGCGCGGCCGGCCGCAGCCGCCGGCGCCGTGGCGCGCGCTCTTCTCGCCGAAGGGCCGGTCGTGCTGACCCTCGCGCTCGACACGGCCACGCGCTGGGGCCGTTTCGCCGTCGCCGACAGCGACGGGATCCTGGCCTGGCGCCCCCTGAACGTGGCGGGCAGCTATGCGGACGCGCTGCTGCCGGCCGTCGCGGCCGTGCTCGCGGAAGCAGGGCGCCCACGCGAGCAGGTGCGGGCGGTCGCCGTCACCGCCGGTCCCGGCAGTTTCACCGGCGTGCGCATCGGCGTGGCCACGGCCAAGGCCCTGGCCTGGGCGCTGGGCTGCCGCCTCTACGGGGTCTCGACGCTCGCGGCGATGGCGGCCTCGCTCCTGGCGGATCATCCGGAGGCCGAGTTCGCGGTGCCCGTGCTCGACGCGCGCCGAGGCGAGGTCTTCGCGGCGGCGTACCGGCGCGGCGAGGTCTGGCGGGCGGCCCTGGCGGCGCCGGCGGCGGCGGAGCCCGACCGCTGGTGGTCGCGGCTGGCGACGATCACGCCGGACCGCGAGGCGCCGGTGTACGGCGGCGAGGGGACGGGGCTGCTGCTGGGGCAGGGCGAGTCGCTCCGGCCCGAGCTGCGGGAGCGCGGCCTGCCGCGTCGGCGCGCCTGGACCTCGGCACACCCGGCCACGGCGCGGGATCTGGCCTTGGCCGTGGCGCGCGGCGAGGTGGAGCCGGTCGACCCGTTCCGGCTCGTGCCGGCCTACCTGAGGGCGTCGGACGCGGAGCTGAACCGCAACCTCGACTGCACGCCGCAGGTCCCCGATGCCGAACCCGGCGACACCCGCACGCGGCGCGACCCGGCATGAGCGGCGATGACGAGAACCTGCGCGTGCGCCCCGGCGGCCCGCTGGATCTGGCTCCGGTCGTCGCCATCGAGAACCTGAGCTTCGGCGACCCGTGGTCGGCCGCGGCGCTGCTGGGCGAACTGATCGCCGATCAGCTCCGGCTGCCGCTGGTGGCCGAGCGCGGCGGCGAGGTCGTGGGCTTCCTGATGGCCTGGAGGGTGGCCGACCAGTTGCACGTGCTGAACATCGCCGCCGACCCCCGCTGCCTGCGGCAGGGCATCGGCACGGCGCTGCTGCGGGACGCGGCGCGGCGGGGGCTGGCCGAGGGGCTGGTCGAAGTCACCCTGGAGGTCCGCCGCGGGAACGCCGCCGCGCGCGCCTTCTACCGGCGCCACGGCTTCCGCGAAAGCGGCGTCCGCACAGGGTATTACGCCGACACCGGCGAGGACGCGATCATCCTCGATTGCGCCCTGGCGGCCCTGGCCGGGGCGTAGGCGGCCCGCGGGGCGGGGGCCCGGCCGAATCGGGGGTTGTCCGCGCCCCGGCCGGCGCGCTACCTTGTCGCGAATACCCGCCGCGCGCGCGGCCGCCGGCCCGCGCGCGCCGCCACCGGTACGCTGACCCGTCAGGGGAGGGAATCGTGTCCTGGTTGAATGAGGCGGCCAAGGGCATCAAGGTCCTCAGCACGCAGAAGAAGGACATCCCCGACAACCTGTGGCGCAAGTGCCCGCAGTGCTCGGAGGTCCTCTACCGGGGCGAGCTGGACCGCAACCTGTGGGTGTGCGGGGCGTGCGGCCATCACCTGCCCTTCACCACGGAGCAGTACCTCGAGCTGCTCTTCGACGAGGGCTCCTGGTCCGAGACCCACCGCGGCATCACCAGCCGGGACGCGCTGGACTTCCGCGACGCCAAGCGCTACCGCGACCGCATCCGCGCCACGCGGCTCAAGACGGGCAAGGAGGACGCCGTCATCACCGGCCGCGGCGAGATCGGCCGCATTCCCGTCTCCGCCTCGATCATGGACTTCTCGTTCATGGGCGGCAGCATGGGCTCGGTCGTCGGCGAGAAGATCGCCCGCGCGCTGCTCGACTCGCTGCGCTTCCGCGAGGCGGCCATCATCCTCAGCCAGAGCGGCGGCGCCCGCATGCAGGAGTCGCTGCTGTCGCTGATGCAGATGGCCAAGACGAGCGCCGTGCTGGCCCGCCTGCGCAAGGAGGGCATCCCCTTCATCTCGATCCTGACCAACCCCACCACCGGCGGCGTGACGGCCAGCTACGCCACGCTGGGCGACCTGAACATCGCCGAGCCCGGCGCCCTGATCGGCTTCGCGGGGCCGCGCGTGATCAAGCAGACGATCGGCGGCGACCTGCCGCCGGGCTTCCAGTCCTCGGAGTTCCTCCTCGAGCACGGGATGGTGGACGTCATCTGCGAGCGGAAGAGCCTCAAGCCCACGCTCGAGGCGACGCTGCGGTGGTTCACAGAGGGACGCGACGTCTCGGTGCCGCGCCCGCCGCGGGGTTAGGCCCGCGATGACCCTTGAGCGCGTGCCCGGTCCCGCGGGCGGGGTCTTTCCCGGCGAACCGGCCGTCGCCCCCGACCTGCCGCCGCCGTTCCAACCGCCGGACGAAGCCACGCGCTGGCTCTTCGCGCTCAACCGCTTCGGCATCCGCCCGGGGCTCGAGCGCATCAACGGGATGCTGGCCGACCTCGGCCACCCGGAGCGCGACCTGCGCACCCTGGTGGTGGCCGGCACCAACGGCAAGGGTTCCACGACGAGAACCCTGGCCCACCTTCTGCAGGCGGCCGGCCACCGCGTGGCGACCTACACCAGCCCGCACCTGCTGCACGTCGACGAGCGGATCCTGATCGACGACCGGCCGCTGCCGGCGCCCGCGTTCGCCGACTACGTCGGAACGATGCGCCCCTTGGCCGACCGGCATGGCGCGAGCTGGTTCGAGGTGCTCACGGCGATCGCCGTGCTCGTCGCGCGCGACGCCGGGGTCGACTTCCTCTGTTGCGAGGCCGGGCTCGGCGGGCGGCTCGACGCGAGCAACGCGCTGCCGGCCCGGGCGACGCTGCTGACGTCGGTCGGGCTCGACCATCAGGCCATCCTCGGCCCGACGCGCGAGGCGATCGCCGCCGAGAAGCTGGGCCTGCTCAAGCGCGACGTGCCCCTGTTCTGCGGCGTCGACCGCGAGCTGCGCCCGCAGGTCTTCGCGGCCGCCGTCCGCGCGGGCAGTCCCTGCCACTTCCTCGACGAACTGGCGCGCTGGGACGACGAGGGACCCGGCCGCTGGCGCCTGTCGCTGCGCGATCGCGTCTTCTCGGGTCTGCCCGACCCGGGCGCGCCGGTCCTGCGGCGCAACGTGGCTCTGGCCCTGCTGGCGCTGGCGCGGCTGGAAGGGCGCGCCGGCGAGCGCCTGCTGCCGGCCGACCCGGCGGACGCCCTCGGGGATCTTTTCCTGCCCGGGCGGTTCCAGCTCCTGCTGCGCGAACCGGACTGGATCCTCGACACCGCGCACAACCCGCCGGCCCTGGCGGCGGCGCTGGAGGCGTTCACGGCCCGGCCCTGCGCGGGCCGCCGCCTGGCGCTGTTCGGCGTGATGCACGACAAGGAACTGCCCGCTTCCGTCGGCGATATGCTGCGGGGCTGCGGCGTGGTCGGCGCTCCGGTCTCGCTGCCGCGTTCGCGCGGCCCGCGGGAACTGGCGGCGCTCTTCGGGTCGTGGGGCCTGGTCGCGTCGGGCGCGGCCCTGCCCCCGGCGGGGGAGCACGTCCTGGCCGCGGACCTGCCGGCGGCGCTGCGGCTCCTGGCCCGGGAACTGGGCCCGGACGACGCGGTGCTGGTGACGGGCAGTTGCTTCCTCGTGGCCGAGGCGCTGCACCACCTGGGCTTCGCCCGTCTGGCGGACACCCGCCCCGCGCGGCCGGCGGCGACGGCGCTGGCCGCGCTGGAGAAGGGGAGAACGTGAGCAGGGACCTCTACCTGGGCGTCGACGCCGGCGGCACCGCGATCAAGTACGAGATCGCGGATTCCGACGGCGCGCCGCGCGGCGGCGGCGAAGTTCCCACCGATCCCCGCGACGCGGCCGCGACGCTGCGCGCGCTGGCGGCCCACGCCGCGCCGCTGCTGGGCGGCGTCGGCCTGCCGCGGCTGGCGGGGGCCGGGCTCGCCTGCGCCGGCATTGTCAACCCGGTGTCAGGCTGGCTGGGCCGCTCGCCGAACCTGCCCGGCTGGGAGAACCGCGACCTGGGCGCGGCGATGCGCGGGGCCTTCGGCGCCGTGCCGGTGGCCCTGGCCAACGACGTCAACGGGGCCCTTTGCGGGGAGTACCGCCACGGGGCCGGCCGCGGCCGGCGCGACGTGGTCATGATCGCGCTCGGCACCGGCGTGGGCGGGGCCGTGATCGTCGACGGCCGACTGCTGGTCGGGCGGCACTGCGGCGCGGGCGAGATCGGGCACATGGTGTTGGACGACGACGGTCCGCCCTGCGCCTGCGGCAGCCGCGGCTGCCTGGAGGCCTGGGCCGGCAGCACCGGCCTGCTGCGCTCCGCGCGCGAGGCGATCCGGACCGGCGCGGCCACGCCCGCGCTGGCGCGGCTGGTCGCCGAACGCGGCGACGCGCTGGACACGCGCGACCTGGCCGGACTGGCCTCCGGCGGCGATCCCTCGGCGATCGCGCTGTTCGCGACGGCCGGCCGCCGTCTGGGACAGGCCGTCGCGAACCTGGTCAACGTTCTGGACCCCGACTGCGTGATCATCGGCGGCGGCGTGGCCCGCGCCGGCGAACTGATCCTGGGACCCTGCCGCGAGCGGGCCCTGCCGCTGGTGCTCGCGACCGAAGCCCGCGCCGTGCCCATCGTTCCGGCCCAACTGGGGCCGCGGGCGGCGGCCGTCGGCGCCGCCAGCCTCGCGCGCGAGAAGGCCCGGGAAGCGCTCTGATGGCGTCACGGGGCCGCACCATCGCCATCGCCGGCCTGGCCGTGGCGCTGGGCGCGCTGTGCGCCGCGAAGCCCGGCGCGGCGCAGCGGGCCGAATCCCGCGTCCGCGCGGACCGCGTCGTCGACCAGGTGCTCGAGGGCCGGCCGGTCACCGCGCTGTTCGGCAACGCGTTCATCGACCGGGACAGCCTGACCGCCGCCGCCGACACCGCCTTCGTGCTGCGCGACAGCGACGAATACAAGCTCCAGGGCAACGTCCGCCTGACCAACGGTCCGACCGTGCTCACCTGCCGGCGGGCGCGTTACCACCGCGGCGCGGGTACCGGCGAGTTCGCCGGCGATGTCCGCGTCGTCGAGAAGGACCTCACCGCGACCGGCGATGCGGGCGACACGCGGGGGGAGGGACGCTGGCTGACGATGCGCGGCCGGGCGCTGCTGGTGACGCCGGACTACACCGTGCGGGCGGACACGATCACGCAGGACCGCTCGGCCGCGACCGGCGAGGCGTTCGGGAACGTGCGCATCATCGAGCCCGGGGCGGCGAACCTGGTCACCGGCGGGCACGCGGTCTTCGAGCGCGATCCCGACCTGGCGGTCGTCGACCGCGGTCCCGAGTTCACCAGCCGCGACCGCCGCGGCGGGCTGCTCGTGGCGCAGGCTCGCGTCATGCACCTGTACCGGGCCGAGGACCGCGTCGTGATGATCGATTCGGTCCGCATCCGGCAGGCGCTGGGCCACGCGCGGGCCGACACCGCCGTCGCCCACGGCCGCGAGCGTCTGGTGCTCACGGGCTCGCCGCGCGTCGTCTTGAACCGCGGGAGCGTGTTGACCGGCCGGCGCATCGAGTTCGAATACGTCGGCGGCCAACTGCGGCAGGTCGTGCTCACCGGGGCGGCGCGAACCACGGATGACGCGCCGGATTCCCTGGCGGCGCTCCATCCGGGACTGCCCGCCGAGGACGTGCTGGAGGGCGACCTCATCGTCATCGACTTCGAGGACGAGGAGATCCGACGCACCGAGGTCATCGGCTCCGCGCGGAGCATCTACACGCCGCTGGATGTCGACTCCGAACTGGCCACCAACGAAGTGGCCGGCGACACGATCATCGTCCATTTCGGCGATCGCCAGGTGCGCCGCGTGCGCGTGCTCGGCCGCGCCGTCGGCACCTACCGGTTCGCGCCGCTGCCGCCGCCGGCGACGGCGGCGGACTCGGCGCTGGCCGCGCCCGCGGATACGGTCGTCGCCGCGCCGACGGATTCGCTCGACACGGGCGGTGCGCGGGCCGCGCCGCGCGCCGTCGGCGGGCGGCGGTCGTTCACCGAGGCCGCGCAGGACGTGGACTACTCGGGCGACCGGGTGACCTTCGCGCTGCGCGAACGGACGATGGAGATCGACGGCGCCGGCAAGCTGGACTACGACACGACCGACCTGCAGGCGGGGCAGGTGCGGCTGGCGCTCGAGACGCGCGAACTCTACGCGAGCGGCGAGCCGGTGGCGAAGGACGGCGACACCGTGACCGGCCGGCGGATGGGCTACAATTTTCGACACCGTTCGGCGGTCATCGACTCGGGCGTGACGGCCTTCGACAACTACTACTACGTGGGGCGGGATATCAGGCGCTTCTCGGACCAGACGATGAAGATCGAGTCCGGTTGCATGACCTCCTGCGACCTGTCCGAACCCCACTACCACTTCTGGTCGCAGCGCATGAAGATGCGGCCGGGGGACAAGGTGGTGGCCGCGCCCATCGTGCTGCGCATCGGGAACGTGCCGGTGTTCGCGCTGCCGTTCTACTTCAAGAACCTGAAGGAAGGCCGGCGCTCGGGTATCCTGTTCCCGTCGTTCGATTTCGGCTGGTCCAGCCGCGAGGGCCGCTACGTCCGCGACCTCGGCTACTACTGGGCCATCAGCGAACATCTGGATTTCCTCGTGCAGGGCGACTACAACGAATCGCAGGACTACGCCCTGCGCTCGGCCACGCGCTACGTCAAGCGCTACGCCTTCACCGGCGCCTTCGACTGGTCGCGGCGGGACGGGCTCGGCAACGACGCCTCGCGCGAATGGCAGGTGCACTGGACGCACAACCAGCCGGCGCTGCTGGACGATTACCAGGTCCGCGCCGATGTGCGCCTGGCCTCGAGCACCTTGAGCCGGAACGACCTCACGGGCGCCCCTTCGCGCGACGTCGTCAGCGGCCAGTTCAAGTCCAGTGCCTACGTCAATCGGAACTGGTCGGGGTTGAGCGCCAGCCTGAACGCCAGCCGCGACGGACGCGTCAACGCGGAAGATGACCAGCCGACCACCGACAACCTGCTCTACAGCCTGACGCTGCCCTCGCTCGGGCTCGGGTTCCGTCAGGTGGCGTTGAAGCCGGCGCTGGTGGCGGGTCGCCGCGGCAGCCTCTGGGGCGATCTGCTGCGCGCCACCTATTTCCAGCAGGGCTACGCCCTGAAGCAGGATCGCCGGGGCTACGAGGAGCGCGCCGAACGCAGTGAGAGCGCGTCCGGCAACTGGTCCCTGCGCGTGCAGCCGCCGCGGCTCGGGATCTTCAACTTCTCGTTCAACGCCAATGCCAGCCAGTCCTGGCGGCGCGAGACCACGACCGGCCGCCGCTGGGTGGCCGCCGGCGACGACGGGGACTGGCAACCGCTGGCCGGGACGACGGAGTCCACCAGCCCGTCCGTCTCCTTCGGCGCCTCGCTCGGCACGACGCTCTACGGCGTCTTCCCCGTGCGCGCGGGAGCCCTGCGGGCGATCCGGCACACGGTGCGCATGAGCTCGGGCTGGAGCGTGTCGCCCGCGCTCGGCGACAAGCAGCCCTACAGCACGGCGCTGAGCCTGTCTCTGGATCAGCGCTTCGACGTCAAGTACCGTCCGGCCGCGGGCGACACCACGGCCGCCGAGCGCAAGCTGGACGGCGTGCTGGACTGGAGCCTCTCGACAAGCTACAACCCGCGACGGCCGTCCGGCGAGCGCTGGGGCGACCTCGCCAGCGGCCTGACCGTCAAGCCCGGGCAGAGCCGCTACCTTCAGTTGAAGGTGAGCAACACGATCGACCCGCGCACGCTGGCGCTCAAGGACACGCGCTTCAGCTACGGCGTGAACTTCGGGGGCCGGGTCGACCTGGGTGGCGTCCACGAGGCGCCCGCGGCCGCGCGGAATCCCGCGATCCCC
>VGXH01000005.1 GCA_016873405.1 bacterium | reverse complement strand
GAGATCTGGGCCTCCAGGGCCTTGATCTCGCTGGCCTTGATGTCGATGCGAGAGGCTGCCAACCGCTCGAGCAGGCGGCCGCGCTCGACGTTGCGCTCGGCCAGGGCCTTCTCGGCGACGGCGTTCTGCAGTTCGCGCTGGATCTCGGCCTCGGCGCGGTAATCGACCAGCACCGTGAGCGAGTCGTCCAGGGCGTTGAACACCGGCGCGACTTCCGGCACCGGCACCAGTTTCGGCGTCGTCACGGGCTGGGGCTCCGGCGCCGGCACGGGCTGCGCCGGCACGGGGCGCGCCGGCAGTTCGACCGGCGAGACGACGGTATCGGCCGGCGCCCAGCCGGTTTGCGCGCCCGCCGTCGCGGCGGCGCCCAGCAGCACCAGAATAAGGAGCATCTTGCGCATCATCGGTCCACCCCCATGGCTCGCCGCCGGGCGCCCCGCGGGGCGTCACACGTGGACGGCGACAGTCGCTTGTTCGGAGCGGGAAGAATAGCCCCCAGCGCCGCGCCGGGCAACCCTTCGGCCGGCCCCTATGGGCGCGCGATCAGGCTGCGGAACTCCCGCGGCCCCGCCTGCTCGGTCCAGACCAGAAGGCCCAGGCCGCGGACCTTGTCCAGCAGCGGCGCCGGCACGAAGGGCGTGACCAGCAGGTGGGCCTGGCCCGGCTCCAGCTTCGCGACGGCGGCCATCACGCGCGGCAGGGGGTGTTCGCCGGCGTCGATGTCGGCGCGGGCGTCGTCGCGGCCGACCACCGCCACGCGGTCCACCCAGTCGGGCCGCGCCGCCGCAGTGTCGCCCGCGCCCGACCCGTCGGCTTCGGCCGCGATGTCCCCGGCCGGCCCATCTCCGCAGCCGGCGGCCGTCCGCAGCCGCGCGATCAGCTCGCCCAGCCCGACGCCGCCGACCTGCGCCGCCTGCTGCAGCGAGGTCACGCGCGCCACGGTCGCGCGCAGCACCGGGTTGCGCAGGCGCGCGAACTCGGGCGCGATGGCGATGAGCGTCTCCTCCAGCTCCGGGTACGCGTCCAGGAGCTGCCCGACCTTCATCTGCGGCGTGATCGCCGGCCGGTCACTCATGGCCGCCCTCCTGGACGTAGTTGAGCAGCCGCTGCTGACCGGTCAACGCGCGCTTGGCGGTCAGGTCCTGGCTGACCTCCAGCGTGCCCAGGAACGTCCCGGCCTCGTCGCGCAGCGCGAAGTACTCGATGCAGAGGAACTTGCCGCCCAGTTCGATCCAGAACTGCGCGTGCGATTCGCGCCCTTCGCGGAAGTCGCTCAGGATCTTCTGGACGATAGCCACGCTCTTGGGCGGATGGCAGTACTCGACCTTGCGGCCGATGATCGCGCGCGTGCGCGCGAAGATGCGCTCGCGCCCTTCGCTGAAGTAGCGCACGGTGTCGTCGGCGTCGACGAAGGTGATGTCGAAGGGGATCGCGTTGAGCGCCGCCTGCAGCTGCGCGGGCGTGAACGAGCCCGAGGGCAGGCGCACGCGGCCGTCGCCGCCGGCCTCCGTCGCCGCCGCTATGCCGGCGGGGCGCCACTCGGCCTCCGGCACGACCAGGCAGTAGCCCAGATCGGCGCTGCCGTCCGCGATCGCGCCCCATTCGGCCTCGTCCAGGGTGTCCAGGCACATCGGCAGCAGGATCTGCTGCTCCTTGTCGATCATGCCGGCGATGGCCTCGACCGCCGGCGCAAGCACCAGCGGGATCAGCGCCCGCGCCTCGGCGGCCGTCGCCCCCGGCGCCGCGGCCAGCGTCTCGACCGCGCCCTTCAGCAGCGCCCGCGTCTCGTCGTGCTTGCCCCACATGACCGTCGGCGGCCCGGTGATCCCGTGCTTCTCGAGGAACGGGAACAGCAGGTGCTCCTTGCGCAGGTAGTGCTTCTCCACGTCCATCAGCGCGTTGAAGCGCACGCGCAGGTCATGCAGAAGCTCGTTCGCGTCGGCGCCCTCGTCCAGCGCCGCGACCTGCTCCAGCAGCGCGCGCACCGCGTCCAGCTCCCAACCCAGCGCCCGGTTCTCGGCGCGCAGGACATCGACCGGGTGCCCCGCCGGCACCGGCCGCTCCTCTTCCGGCAGCAGGCTCGGGTTCAGCGCCAGCTTGTGCAGGTCGCAGAACTTGAGGATCTCCTCGGTGGGCATCCCCTCGCCGATGAGCTCCTGCTCGACCGCCACGACCTCGTCGTAAGGCACGCGCCCGAGCAGGCGGATCAGCTGCGGGCGCACCGCGTCGGGCGCCTCGCCCCCGTGCAGCTGCAGGATCATGTGCTTGAGCAGGGCCATGCGGCGCTGCTGGTCGAGGATCAACTCGCTCATGGCGACCTCCGGGCTGACCGACGGGGTGATAGGCCCCGTTCCATTAATAGGACAATGTTGTCCTGTTTGTGGTCAAGGTAGGTCGCGCGAGGCGTTTCCGCCAGATCCGGGCAGGCCCGCAAGGATGCCGATCGCCAAGCCGAAGGCGCGAGGTCGCGCCGCGGTCAGCCCCGCCGGACCAGGGACGCCAGCACCGGCAGGTCCGCCTTCGTCACGGCCCGGGTCAGCCACAGCGACGGGACGTAGAGCAGGCCCCAGACGGCGATCACCGTCAGCGACGGCCCCCAGCCGGCATGCACCGGGAGCGCGAGCCAGGTCGTGCCCCAGGCCGGAACCGCCAGATGGGCCGCGCCGGTGGCCGCCAGCCAGGACAGAGCCAGCGCCGCGGTCGCGTTGACCAGCGAGCGGGCGACCGGAAGTTCCAGCCCCGCGCGGCGCACGAAATGCCAGTGCAGCAGCGAACTGACCGCCTGGGTGGCCACGACGACCCAGCTGGCCCCGAAGTAGCCCCAGCGCGGGATGACCAGGAGGTTCGCCGACAGGTTGAACGTCAGGGCGACGACCGCGATGGCGATGAACGAGCGCTCGCGGCCGGCCGTGTAGAGCATGCGATTCAGCACGTTCGTGGCGGCCAGGAACGGCATGCCCCAGACGACGATGCGGAAGACGACCACCGAATCCTCGAAGCCCGCCCGCCCCTGGACCAGCCACATCGTCAACGGCTCGGCGGCCAGCGCGAACAGCAGCGTCAGCGGCATCACCAGCACGTGCAGGTAGCGCAGCGCGCGTTCGCTCACGCGCTCGAAGACGCCCTCCTCCTTGGCTGAGCGGAAAAGCGTCGGGAACAGCGCCGTGGCGAACAGCCCCGGCAGGTAGGCCAGGTAGTCCAGCGCGCGGTGGCCCTGGGTGTAGACGCCGACGGCGTGGTCGCTGCCCATGAAATACTTGACCAGCGGCGTGTCGATCTTGAAGTGCAGGACGCCGAAGGTGGAGGCCAGGAAGATCGGCCAGGCCAGCGTCAGCAGGCCGCGCGAAGTGGCGGCTTGCGCTTCCGCGCGGCCCGGCGGGTTGCGCACCCAGGGGCCGGTGCCGGCAAACATCAGCGGCGCCATGATCAGCAGGCGGACGGCGCGGCTGGCCACGTTCGCCCACATGATCCCCATCACGCCGTGCCCGGCGTCCAGCCACCACCAGGCCAGGACGAAGTAGGCGACGGCCGAGGCGATCTGCCCCCACATCTGGGAGACGACCCGGTCGTGGGCCTGCAGCACCGCGTCGCAGGCCATGGCCGTGGCCTCGAGGAAGATGCCCAGGCCCATCACATAGAGCGCGGCGCGCTGCAGCTCGGCGAAGCCCGACAGCGTGGCGTAGAGATAGATCGCGCCGAAGCAGGCGGCGGCCAGCGCGAGGCGTATCCTCAGCGCGGCCCACATCACCGGCAGGGTCAGGTTGCGGTCGCGCGCCACCTCGCGCGTGATGAGCGTGCCCAGCCCGTAATTGGCGACGATCAGCAGGATGGCCGAGACATCGATCGCCAGGTTGGCGATGCCGACGCCGGCCGGCCCGAGGATGCCCGCCATCTTCTGATAGACGAAGACCGTCAGGATCCGCCCGCTGAACAGACCGATGGACAGGTAGAGAGTGTTGCGGGCGACCGTGCGGGTCGAGGTCAAGACCGACTCCCCGACAGGGACGGATAGGGCAAGGAATACAACCGGCGGAAGTTAATCCATGGGGCCGGGTCCGCACCAGCCGAATCGGCGGGACGGTCTCAGTTCTCCGCCAGCAGCCGCGCACACACGTACAGATAACCGCAGGTGGCGCCGACGTGCGAGCAGAGCGCCGGCCACACGCAGCGCCAGCGCGCCCGCATCCAGGTCCAGACCAGCGCGCCTGCCAGCACGCCGGCAAGCAGCAGGACGGCGGCGCCGGCGGTCGGCGCCAGCCGGCCGATGGTCAGCGCGTGGTACGAGGTGAACAGCAGAGCCAGCACCAGGCGGACGGGCCGGCCGGGCGCCGGCTCGCGCAGCAGCCAGCCGCGCCAGTAGAGTTCCTCGGCCGGACCGTTGACCGCGGCCAGGAAGAACAGGAACACCGCCGGCGTCCCCGGCGCCAGCCCCCAGCCCGTCAGGGCCGCCCGCAGCCGCTCGGCGTCCGGGAACAGCGACGGCGCCAGCGCGAACGCGAGCGGCGGCACCAGCGCCGAGACCAGCCCGAGCCCGAGTCCGGCCTTCAGGCCGCGCCGCGCCAGTCCCAGCGATTGCAGATGCTCGACGAGGCCGCGCCCGGCCCGCCTGGCGAGCCAGGCCGGCGCGACCAGACAGAGCGCCAGGTGGTAGGCCACGAACACGAAGGCGGCGCTGCGCAGGACCGCCAGGCCCAGCGCCACGAGCAGCGGGGCGGCCAGGCCGGCCAGCAGGCGGGATCGGCTGTTCATGCGCGGCAGCATCGGCGATCGCGCGACGGTCGGCAATCCGGGGTTTCCTCGACCGCGTTCGCCGGCCGCACGGGCGCGGTTGGCCTGGCGAGCGGGCGCTGCTAGGATCGAGTCGCCACGCGCGCGTCTTCATCCGCAGCCCGAAAGGCCACGCCCATGCGCTCCCGTCCCGCGCCCTTGCGTCGCCCGGCGCGACTCCTGCTGGTCGCCTGTCTGGTCGCCCCCGCCGTTGCCGCCCCCCTGCCGCCGGCCGCGCGCGCGGGCACGCCGCCCGTCGCCGCCCGCCACGGCCTGGTCGCCTGCGACCACCACCTGGCGGCTGAAGTCGGCGCGCAGGTCCTGCAGGGCGGCGGCAACGCCGTGGACGCGGCCGTGGCCACGGCTTTCGCGCTGGCGGTGGTCTTCCCGCAGGCCGGCAACCTGGGCGGCGGCGGCTTCCTGCTCTACCACGACGCGCAGGGCCGCGCCGCCAGCTACGATTTCCGCGAGACGGCCCCCGCAAGCGCACACGAGCGCATGTTCCTGGACGAGCGGGGCGCCGTGCGCGACACCAGCAACCACCGCGGCCCGCTATCGGTGGGCGTGCCCGGCACCGTGGCCGGCCTGTGGCTGGCGCACCAGCGGCACGGCACGCGGCCGTGGGCGTCGCTGGTGCAACCGGCCGTCGACCTGGCGCAAGGCGGATTCCCCTTCTCCCAGGGCATGCGCGACTGGTGCGACTGGCTGGCCACCACCACCGACACGCTGCGCGCGGCCACCCGCGCGGCGTTCCTGGCGGACGGCGGCGCGCGCCCGTTGCGGCCGGGCGAGACGCTGCGCCAACCCGACCTGGCCGCGACGCTGGCGCGCATCCGCGACCGCGGCGCCGGCGGCTTCTACGAGGGCGAGACCGCGCGGCTGCTGGCGGCGTACATGCGCGACCACGGCGGCCTCATCACGGAGCAGGATCTGGCCGCCTACCGCGCCGTCGAGCGCGAGCCCGTGCGCGGCGCCTACCGCGGCCACGACATCGTCTCCATGGGGCCGCCGTCGTCGGGCGGCGTCGCGCTCATCGCCATGCTCAACCTGCTGGAGGGCGACGACCTGGCCGCGCTCGGCCACAACTCGCCGGCGTACCTGCACCTGCTGACCGAGGCCATGCGCCGCGCCTACGCCGACCGCGCGCGCCATGTGGGCGACCCCGAGGCGAACCCCGGCCTCCCGCTGGCCGCGCTCCTGTCCAAGGAGCGCGCCGCGCGCCTGCGCGCCACGATCCTGCCGAACGTCGCCTCGCCCAGCGACAGCAGCGCGTTCGCCGGCGCCTGGCTGCCCGAAGAGAGCGAGCAGACGACGCACCTGTCCGTGGTCGACGCCGCCGGCGGCGCCGTCTCGCTGACCTACACGCTGGAGGAATCGTACGGTTCGACGCTGATGGCCCCCGGCACCGGCTTCCTGCTCAACAACGAGATGGGCGATTTCAACGCCGTGCCCGGCCGCACCGACCGCCGCGGCGCGGTCGGCACGCCGCCCAACCTGGTGCGACCGGGAGCGCGCATGCTCTCGAGCATGACGCCGGTCGTCGTCGCGCGCGGCGGGGTGCCGGTGCTGGTCGCGGGCAGCCCGGGCGGCCGCACCATCATCAACACCGTGCTGCAGGTCGTGCTGAACGTGATCGATTTCGGAATGGACATCCGCGCCGCGATCGAAGCCCCCCGCTTCCACCACCAGTGGCTGCCCGACGTCACGCAGTTCGAGGCGCAGGGCTTCCCGCCGGAAGTGCGCCGCGAGTACGCCGGGCTGGGCCACGCCGTGAAGCGGCGCGCGCCGCAGGGCATCGCGATGGGGATCACGGTCGACCGCGAGACCGGCTGGCGTCACGGGGCGGCCGACTCGCGCTCGTTCGACGGGGGCGTGGCGGGCCACTGAGCCGCCGCGCGGCGCCCGCCGACGTCAGCGGATGTTGATGGCCTGCGGCGAATGCACGAACAGCACGTCGCCAAGGGCCGGGTGCTTGCGGAACAGGTCCTCGCGCCGCTCGCGAAGCCCCTGCAGGTCGTAGCCGACGATGGTCAGGTCCGCCTTGGCCGAATAGCGCGCCACGGCCTCGCGGAAGGACTCGACGTCGTCCACCGGCATGTAGCGGATGTTCATCTCGGAGACCGGCATGCGACCCTCGGCGATGAGCGACTTGATCTCGGCCCGGCGCTCGCGAACGGTCTCGCGCGGATAGGCGAGGTAGACGCGGATCGCGGCGTCCTTCCAGTCGGCGTGGCCGGCCAGGATGTAGCCCAGCAGGATCATCACGTTGGCGTTCTCAGCATCGTTCCAGGTCAGCCAGACGTGGATGTTCCGCCGCTCGCCGAAGTGGATGTCGCCGTGCCGCAGCACGAGTTGCGTCATGCCGGTGTCGGCGACGAACAGGCAGTTGTCGACGACTTCCGTGAGGTTGTCCTGCTCGTCATGGATGGAGAATTCGAACATCACGCAGTTGTTGTGCAGTCCGGAGACCCCGGGCACCTGCAGGCTCTGCGCCAGAGCCGTCTTGAGCGACGGGCTGACGATGGTGTCCATGTACACGGCGCTGTTCTGCAGGCGCGCCATCTCCACCAGGCGCTGCCGCAAGCCCTGCGCCTCCGCGTTGGTTCGCGCGTCCAGGACGCCCCGAACATAGTGCAGGTACATGCCGAAGCCGTGGCGGTGCGAGAGCCAGCGCATGATGTTCAGGGGCGCGCGCCGCTCGAAGGTCCGGCTGTTGACCATGATGATGCTCGGTCGCCACTCGGCGGCGCCGCTGTCCCGACGGCGCGACTGCAGTTGCACGTTGAGGTGGCGCGTGGTCTGAGTCATCACGCCCTCGAACATGGCCGCGATGTCGTCGGAGCCGCCGCCTTTCTGCCGCCGGATCACCTGGTAGAGCGCGACCAGCAGCGCCAGCGCCAGCAGGGCGTACAGCGGGTCCATCTGGAACATCATGAACAGGCAGATCAGCGCGCCGAAGAGGCTGACATACCAGCGCGAGCGGAAGGCCGGGCGGTAGCTGGGCCGCGCGGCGAAGTGCTCCAGGAAGCTGATCGCACAGAGCGACCCATAGGTGACCATGAAGAACATCGAGATGATGCGGGCGACGAAATCCACATTGCCCAGCGCGATGATCGCCAGCGCCAGCGCCGCCGTCACGAAGGTCGCGTTGCGCGGCTCGTTGGCCTCGCCCGCGCCGCGCGCCAGCCAGCGGTTGGCCGCGCGAAGCGGCACGTTGCGGTCGGCGCCCAACGCCTGCAGCGTGCGCGGCGCGACCAGGACGGAGCCCAGCGCCGAGCTGAGCGTCGCCGCGCCCAGCCCGATCAGGATCAGCGGACCCCAGGCCGCGATGCGGGACATGATGAGCTGGTCGGCGGCCAAGTCATCGACCGGGGCCGACCACGCCAGCTTGACCACCAGCGCCAGGTAGATGGCCATGCCGGTGGCGGTGGCCGCCAGCGTGCCGGCCGGGATCGCGCGTCGCGGATTGGCCAGGTCCCCCGACAGACCGACGCCCGCGGTCATGCCCGTGAAGGCCGGGAAGCAGATCGCGAACACGACGAAGAACGGGTCGCCGTCGGCCAGGCGAGCGGTGAGCGACGCGCCCTGGGCATCGAAGCCGTCGACGGGCTTGCCCAGGAAGAACGCGGCCAGTGAGGCGGCCAGAATGCCGACCACGGCGTAGAGCAGCTTGACGCCGCCGCCGGCGCCCTTGGCCCAGACCGTCGCCAGCAGGATCGCCGCCGCGGGCAGCGACACGAAGCGGGTGTCGAAGGCGCGGTCGAAGGTCGCTGTGAACCAAGGCGCCAGCGGCGTGAACGCTTCGGCGAACGCCAACATGTAGAACGCCACCGAGATGGCCTGCGACAGGTACAGCGACAGCCCGATGACCCCGCCGATCGTCGTGCCGAACGAACGGGAGACGATGAAGTACTCGCCGCCGCCTTCCACGCGCCGGTTGGTCGCGATCTCGGCGATGGCCAGCGCCGTGGGCACCGTCACCAAGTGCCCGAGCAGGATGATCCCAACGGCGCCGGCCAGCCCCACATGGGCCACCGCGTACCCGAACCGCAGGAACATCACGGCGCCGAGAATCGTGCTGACTGCCGCGAAATACACGGGCAGGGTGCCGAAGCCGTGGCCGGTGGCGGGAACGACTTGCGCCTTCTCGGCCATGGGTGACCTCCCTGGTGGGCCGGTGAAACAGGATGCGACAGGACAGCGACTTCCGCAGGTTACACCGCCGGCGCCGTTCCCGCACGCCCGCTGCCGCGCCGCACGCGCGTCGATTTTGACATTCGATGCTCAATCGCCTACAATCGAGCGGTACCGACTCGCCGGACCCGCCCGAACCCGGGATCACTGCCGCATGAAGCGCCTGCGCCTTGCCTTCCAACTCGCCGTCATCGCCGCCGCGATCACCGCCGGCGTCCGCTTCGCGCTGGGCCGCTCGTTCGTCTCGGTCGAGACGTACTGCCCGTTCGGCGGCCTCGAGACCGCGTACAGCTTCTTCACCCGGCGCCAGTTCTCCTGCTCGGCCGGCGAGACCAACGTGGCGCTGTTCGTCGCCCTGCTCGCGTTGACGATCGTCGCCCGCAAGGCCTTTTGCGGCTGGGTGTGCCCGGTGGGCGCGGTGCTGGAATGGGAGGCGAAGCTGGCGCGGCGTCTCTTCGGCCGGCGTGACTTCGGCGGGCTCTGGCGACTGCCCGCGCGCGCCGACCGCGCGTTGAAGATCGGGCTGCGCCTGGCGGTGCTGGCGGTGATCCTGGCGGCCACCTGGAAGACGGGCGAGCTGGTCTTCCGCGGCTACGACCCCTACTACATCCTGTTCAGCGCCCACGGACACGACGTGCGCGGCTGGAGCTACGCGGTGCTGGGCGGGGTGCTGCTGTTGGGCCTGGCGCTGCCGCTGGCCTGGTGCAAGTACCTGTGTCCGCTCGGCATCGTGCTGTGGCCGGTCTCGCGCGCCGGCGCGCTGCGCCTGGCCCGCAGCACACGCCATTGCAGCGGCTGCGGCGCCTGCGACCGCGCCTGCCCGCAGGCGTTGCCGATCTCCGACGTGGCCGAGGTGCGCTCGGGCGAGTGCACGCTGTGCCTGGAATGCACGGCGGCCTGCCCCTCGCCGCAGGCGCTGGAACTGGCCTGGCCGCGCGTTGGGTCTGCCTGCGCTCCCGCCGGGGCGAAGACATGAGGGCGCCGGCCTGGCTGGTCCCGCTGCTGGTGGTGGCCAGTGCCGCCGGCGGCGTCGCAGGCGCAAGGCTGGCGGTGGCGCCGAGCCTGGTGCGCGAGTACGCGGCGCCGGGCGCGCCGGGCGCGCCGGCGGACGCGGCCGCCCTGCGCACCTCGGTGCTGGTCGTCAAAGGCGTCATGTGCGTCGACACCGCCGAACGGGCCGCGCGGCAGCTGGACGGCCTGGCCGGCGTCCGTCGCCTCGAGGCCTTCGCCTCGCGGGCGCGCCTGGAAGTGACCTACGATCCGTCGCTGGCCGACGCCGCCGTGCTGCGCGAGGCGATCGAGGCGCCCGTGCACGAAGAGGCAACCGGCGAGTACCTGTTCGGCCTCTACGAGGTCGTCGAGATGGATGGCGTGAAGATCGCTTTCGCAGAAGAAGAGGAAGAGTAGTCCCCAACCGTGACCGAGGAGATCGTGATGCGCACCCGCAAGGCTTCCCTGACCCTGGCGCTGGCCGCCGTCCTGGCAATGGCCTTCGTCCTGCCCGCCCTGGCCGAGGACAAGGCGCCCGAAGTGGCCACGTTTGCCGTGCCCAACCTGGGTGACGAGGCCGTCGTCAAGGACCTGACCGGGGCGCTGGCCAAGGTCAAGGGCGTCGTCGCGGCGAAGGCCGACGCGCCGGCGGGCAAGTTCCTGGTGACGTTTACGCCCGGCAAGACCAACCCCGACAAGCTGGCCAAGGCCGTCGCCAAGGTCTCGCCCGAAGCGAAGCTCGAGGGCGTGGCCCCCGCCGACGGCAAGGCCGCCGACCACAGCGCCTGCGGCGGCTGCCCGAGCAAGGCGACCTGCGGGAAGAAGAAGTAGGCGGGCAGCCAGGCACGCGCGCGGAACCTGCGTTCGAGTTGCGCCGGCGCAAGTCCTGCCATGCGGGCGGGGCTTGCGCCGGCGCAAGCGCGCGAGCCTCCCACCGTGATGACAAAGCGGGCGCCCCGTCGCGGCGCCCGCATCCTCATTCAAGCCGGCCGGAAGGCCCGTCAGCGCCGCCTCACCGCGCCCACTTCGACCGCGACCCGCGCATCCGCCCGGCCTTGGCGCGCTGGCGCGCCGCGCGCTCGGAGGCGGCCAGACAGGCCATCACTTCATCGGAGTGCCAGCGGTGGTCCAGGCGAACCGGCAGCTCCTCCTTGAGCAGGCGCTCGATGCCGCGCAGCTGGGGCACGTCCTCGATGCCGCACAGGGCGATGGCGATGCCCCCGCGGCCGGCGCGCGCCGTGCGGCCGATGCGGTGGACGTAGTTCTCTGCCAGCTCGGGCAGCTCGTAATTGATGACGTGGGTGATGTCCTCGACGTCGATGCCGCGGGCCACGATGTCGGTGGCCACCAGCACGTCGACTTTTCCCTTGACGAAGGCCTCCAGCGCCGCCTGGCGCTGGCCCTGCGTCTTGTTGGCGTGGATGGCGCCCACCTTCAGTCCGCGCAGGTCGAGTTGCCGCGCCACCGTGATCGCCGCCACCTTCGTGGCCGTGAAGACGAGCGTGCGGTTGTCCTTGTTCTCCCGCAGCAGGTCGATCAGCAGGTCCAGCTTGTCGGCGCGCTGCACGAACATCACCTGCTGGTCCAGGTGGTCGGCCACGGTCGCCGGCGGGGCCACGGCGACCATCTGCGCGTCGACCTGCATGGTCGAGGCCAGGCTGCGCACCGCGGGCGAGACCGTGGCCGAGAAGCACAGCGTCTGACGCGGGCGCGGCACGCGCTCGGCGATCCAGCGCACGTCGTGCACGAAGCCGAGATCCAGCATGCGGTCGGCTTCGTCCAGGACCAGGAATTCGACGTCGTCCAGCGTGACGGCGCCCTGCTTGACCAGGTCGATCAGGCGGCCCGGCGTGGCGATGACCACGTCGACGCCGCGCTTGAGCTTGTCGATCTGCGGCCCGCTGGTGACCCCGCCCAGCAGCACCGCGGTGCGCGTGCGCACGTACTTGCCGTAGGCCCGGACGTTCTCGTCGATCTGCAGCGCCAACTCGCGGGTCGGGGCCAGCACCAGGCACAGCGGCGTGTCGCCGGGGAACTTCGGGCGCGTGGCGATGTCGTCGATCACCGGCAGCATGAACGCCGCGGTCTTGCCCGTGCCCGTCTGGGCGGTGGCCAGCACGTCGCGCCTGGCGCTCACGAGCGGGATGGCTGCCAGCTGGATGGGGGTCGGCTCGACGTAGCCGCAGTCGGCGAGGGCGCGCAGGACGGGCTCGCTGAGGCCCAGTTCGGCGAAGGTCTTTGACTCGGGGGATGGTATCGGTACCATACGTTCCTGTCTCTCGGGTCCGGGCGCCGCGGCCGTTTGGGTCTCGGAGGGAGTTCAGGACGACCTGGGCCGAGAAACAGACTGGACATCGCGGATCGGCAGGGCGCCACCCGGCGTGGGTGGCGCGTGATCTTCGAGCTCGCCGGAGCGGTGCCTCTGGCCGGCGCATGCTCTGCGCCACAAGTTAGGCGCCGAATGGGCCTGGGGCAACCTGCCGGCCGGACCGGCACACCGGCGGGCGGCGGGAAGTGGGAGCAGGCCGTCGTGGTCATCGTCTCCTCGACACTCATCACGCTGGCGCTGGTGTTCTACACCGTCGGCGTCTGGGCCGAGCGTCTGGCCCGCTATCTCAAGCCTTGGCATGTGGTTGCATTCTGGGTGGGGTTCGTCTTCGACGTCGGCGGCACGCGCGGGGCGCATGGCGGGTCCCGCTGACCCGGCGTATCGTCTCTCAGGTCCGGCTCCGGGGAGCGGGGGAACGGAATTCACCACAGCGTGCCGGATTCATGGTATCCTGCCGCCCGTTCCCGGCAGGGCCGGACCCGCTGCGGGCAATCGTGCGTGGCCTCGCCACCGCCCTACTCCGTTCGCCCAGGACGGCGACCGCAGATCAACGGCTCTCCTCGAGGAGGTAGACCATGAAGAAACTGCTGACGCTCGCGACGCTGGTCGCGCTGATCGTGCTGCCCCTGGCCACGCATGCCGACCCCGTCACCGGCACATACACCTCGACCGATCTGGGCGGCCAGCTGCTGACCGGTCGCGCCTCGACCTGGCGACCCGGCGTCAACAGCGGCCTGCCGCACGTGCTGCACGGCCAATCGTGGGACGGCTCGACGCTGGGCACGCAGTGGGACATGAGCTGCGCGGTGGCGAACAACCCCTTCGTCGTCCAGGACAACCGCGTCGGCGGCATCGGCACGATCGTCTACACCTCGACGTTCACGGGCGGCACCATGACGTTTTTCGCCGGCGGCTCCGCGTGGGGTGACGGCACCGCCACGCTGAACACCACCACGCTGGTCTCGACGGTCGTGTACACGATGATCGGCGGCGTCAGCACGCCGGTCGCCTCGGTGGTCAACGGCAACACCTCGGGCGTGTTCACCAACGGCTGCCTGCTGACCTTCGCCATCGCCAACGGCACCGGCGTCGGCGAGACGCCGTGGGCGAGCATCCCCTCCACCTACCCGGCGTTCCTGGACGCCACCTGCAACCCGGCCTCGCCGTCGGCGCAGTTCGGCACCTGGGGCAACGTGATCACGATCACGATGGATATCAACTGCGCGGTATCCGAGGAAACGTCGTCGTGGGGAGCGGTCAAGGGGCTGTTCCGGTAGCTCCTGCCCCCGCGCCTGCGGAAGAGCCGCCCCGCACAGGGCGGCTCTTTCCGTCCTCGGCGTCCGACCGCGGGCTGCAATCTCGATGGGCAAGGCGGCCTGGTCGTCGTATGATCGGCGACGGAGGGCCCGAAACGCCGGCGCCCCGTGCCCTGACCGCAACCACGTGAACTCGGCGAACGCGATGCCTGCTTTCGTGCCTCCCGCCCGCCGCCGTCGTCCCGTCGCCCTGGCCGTCATCGCCCTGGCGGCGGCGCTGCTGGCGCCTGCCGCCGGCCTGGCCGTGACGTGGCCCTTCGTCCACTACACCGAGGCCAACGGCACGCCGACCGGCGGCGTCATGGGCATCGCCCAGGACGACAGTGGCCGCGTGTGGTTCGCCACGCGCTCGGGCATGGTCCGCTACGACGGCGCGACCTGGGTCACGCACGACGTCAGGCACGGGCTGCCGGTGGCCTGGCACCGCGACGTGGTGGTGGACCACACGGGGGCCGTGTGGGCCCTCGCGCAGATGGCGCCGGTGCGCGTCTCCCGCCTGCGCGGACAGCGCTGGGAGGCGCTGCCGCCCTGGCCCGAAGTCGAAGACGGGGCCGAGATGTTCGAACTGGTGGCCGGTCGCGACGCGGACGGCGGCGTCGCTCTGGCGGTGCTGGCCCGGCGGGGGCGCATCGGCGTCTGGTCGCGCGACCGCTGGTGGAACGTGGACGTGCCGCCGCCGACCGGAACGATCCACTCGCTGGCCTGGCGCGGCAGTGAACTGCTGATCGCGACGGCCGGCGGGCTCCTTCGCTTGCCGGACCCCGGGCGCAGCGACGCCGGCGTGCCGCTGCCGCTGTCGGGAATGCCGGAGGGACCGGCCTACGCGGTCGTGGCCGATCCGCTGACCGGGGCGCTGCACGCAGCCGGTCGCGGCTGGTTCGGCGAACTGACGCCGAACGGGCTGACGAGACACCCCGGAGCGGACTCGCTGCGCGTCTTCGATCCCGACTTCGGCGTCGAGGCCGGGCTCGACGCGCTGGGCGGCCTCTACCTCGGCACGACGCGGATGCTGCAGTACCTCCATCCCCTCCTCGGTCTGGAGTCACCGACCGAGGGCAGCGGACTGGTCTCGGCCGGCGTGTCGGACATCATGGTCGACCACGAGGGCACCGTCTGGATCGGCGACTACCGCGGCGTGAGCAAACTGCCGAGCCGCCTGCTGCGCAGCTACGGCACCGCGGACGGCCTGTTGAAGGAGGAAGTCAGCGCCGTTCTCCAGCGCCGCGACGGCTCGATCGTGCTCGGGCACGAAGGCGGGGTGACGTTCCTCGGCCCGCGCACGGCGACGCTGCCGCTGCTGGTCACCGGCCGGGATTGGAGCCGCGTCACGGACCTGTACGAGGATCCATCCGGCGCGCTGTGGGCGGCCATGGACCGCGGCGGCCTGGCGCTCATCGAACCGGGCGGCCGACCGCGCTGGTTCGGCGATGCCGACGGCCTGATCGGACCCGTCTATGCCGTGCTGCACGACGCCGACGGCGAACTGTGGGCCGCCACGGTTCGGGGGCTCTTCCGCCGGCAGGGCCCGCGCTTCGCGCCGGTCCATGTGTTCGAGCGAGCGCCGGGGCTGCAGCCCGTGGTGCGGCGACTGCACGTGGCCGGCGACGGCTCCCTGTTGCTGGCCACGACGACCGAGGGCGTGTTCCGCCTGAAGGACGACCAGATCACGAACTGGCGAGGCGACGCGGACAGCGGACACTCGAGCGCCTTCGCGCTCTTCGAGCCGACGGTCGGCGAGGTCTGGGTCGGAACCACGGGCGGCCTCTGCCGGGTGCGCAACGGGCGGCTTGAACCGACGACCGCGCCCGAGCCCGTGATCGGCGAGGCGGTGTACGCGATCACCCGGGACAGTCGCGGCCGCATCTGGTTCGGCACGGGCCGCGGGGCGCTGGTCTGGGATGGCCGCGCGTTGCGCCGCTACGGCGTCGCCGACGGTCTGGCCGGCGCCGAGGTGAACCGGGATGCGATCGCCTGCGATGCCGAAGGGCGCGTCTGGATCGGCACCAATCGCGGCGTGTCCGTGTTCGACGACCGGCTGCGGAACCCCAACCGGTCCGGATTGCCGCTCTGGATCGAGGCCATCGAAGTGGACGGCAGGCCCCAGTCGCCGACGGCGGTGGTCGAAGTCGCGCCGTCTGCTCACA
>VGXH01000004.1 GCA_016873405.1 bacterium | reverse complement strand
TTCGACGCCGCGATGCTGCGCGACTGGCGCGACAGCGGACGGATTGACCTGGCGATCAACGCGGTGCCGATCGTGGCGGGCTGGCGCACGGCCATGGCGCACGCGGAAGACGGCGACTATACGTTCAAGGTGCCCAAATTCTCGCCGCGGAATCCCGACAACGAACCCGACGAGACGGAGGCGCGCGCGCTGCGGATCCTGGAGAAGGACCGCGCGCCCGAGTACTGGGAGATCGACCGGCGGACCAACGATCTGCGGTACTTCCGTCCGGTCGTCCTGACCGAGAACTGCCTGCTCTGCCACGGCGACCCCGGCACGAGCCGCCAACTGTGGGGCACGACCGACGGGACCGACATCACGGCCCCGCGCATGGAGGGGTGGAAGGTTGGCGAGGTTCGCGGCGCCTTCGAGGTTCTGCAGTCGCTGGATTCGGCGGATGCCGCCTTCCGCGCCGCGCTGACCAGAATGATCGCCTTCGCGCTGGTCGGTCTGGCGGTGCTGGCCCTGCTGTTGCGGTTCTCGTTGCAGCGCATCCTGATCCGCCCGCTGCAGGAGAGCGTGGCCTTCGCCGACAAGCTGGCGGCGGGCGATCTCGGGACGCGCGTGGCCCACGCCGAACGCCGGGACGAGATCGGGAGTCTGGGTCGGTCCCTGAACGCCATGGCCGACAGCCTGCGCATCCTTCTCGCGGACATGAAGTCCGGCAGCCGGACGCTGAAGAGCTCCAGCGGCAGCCTGGGCGCGCAGAGCGACAAGCTCGCGGCGGACTCCGAGTCCATGACCGACGTCGCGAACACGGTGAGTTCCGCCGGCGAGGAGCTGTCCTCGAGCATCGCCGGCATCGCGAGCAGCGCCGAGGACATGTCGTGCATGCTCAACACCGTCGCGGCGAGCATCGAGGAGATGACCGCCTCGATCACCGAGGTCGCCAAGAACAGCGTGCGCAGCGCCGACATCGCCGACAACGCCAATCGCCAGAGCAAGTCGACCGTCGAGATCATGGGGCAGCTGAAGGCGGCGAGCGAGGGGATCGGACGCGTGCTGGAGGTGATCTCAGACATCGCCGACCAGACCAACCTGCTGGCCCTGAACGCGACGATCGAGGCCGCCAGCGCCGGCGACGCCGGGAAGGGCTTCGCCGTCGTGGCGGGCGAGGTCAAGGAACTGGCGCGGCAGACCACGCAGGCGACCGAGGAGATCCACCGCGAGATCGAGGACATGCGCCAGCGCACGGCGGCGGCCGTGATCGCGGTGGAGAACATAAGTCGCGTGATCGGCGAGGTGAACGAGATCTCGACGTCGATCGCGGGCGCGGTCGAGGAGCAGTCGGCGACGCTCAACGAGATCGCCAAGAGCGGCGGCGTGGCGAACCAGGCGGCGCAGGAGATCTCCCGTCGCGTGAGCGAGGGCGCCAAGGGGACGCAGGAGATCGCGCGGACGATCCAGGCGGTGCGGGAGGGCGTGCTGGAGACCGACAAGGGGATCCAGGCCACGCGACGCAATGCCTCGGAACTGACCGAGCTGTCCGAGCGCATGGACGGACTGGTGTCGCGGTTCTCGCTCTAGCGAGGGACGAGCGGAGGAACGGGCGATGGACCTGCGGGCGCTGGTGATCGAGGACAGCCTCGTCTTCCAGAAGATCATGGCGGAGGTGCTGCGCGGACTGCCGGGCGTCGGCCGCGTCGACGTCGCGGGGCGCGGCGCGGACGGTCTGGCGGCCGCGGCGAGCGGCCAGCCTGACGTCGTCTTCCTGGACCTGCACCTGCCGGACATGGACGGCCTCGAGGTGCTCGACCGGCTCAAGAAGAGCCGACCGCGGCTGATGGTGGTCGTCGTCAGCGGCCTGGGCAACGAGGGCGCCGACCTGACCATCGCAGCCCTGTCGCGCGGCGCCGAGCAGTTCGTGCGCAAGCCGGCCGGCAGCGGCTTCCAGCAGTCGGTGGCGATGCTGAAGGCCGAGCTCGAGCCCGTGCTCGGGACCGTGCGCGAGCAGCTGGCGTCGGGCGCGGGGGCGCGGGGCCGGGCCGTCGCGGCGCCGGCCGCCGGGACGGCGCGCGGCGGCGCCGGAGTTCGGCCTCACGCCGCGGGCTTCTGGGTGACCGCGATCGCCGTGTCGACGGGGGGGCCGGAGGCGTTGTCGCGCCTGGTGCCGCGACTGCCGGCGGACTACCCGATGCCGGTCGTGGTGGTCCAGCACATGCCGCCGTTGTTCACGCTGTCGCTGGCGCGCAACCTCGACGCCAAGTCGCAGCTGGCGGTCGTCGAGGCGGCCGACGGCGACGTGCTGCAGGCGGGCACCGTCTATCTGGCGCCCGGCGGCAGGCACCTGGCGATCGTGCGCGAGGGCACCCGCTCGGTGTGCCGCCTGAACGACGACCCGCCGGAACAGAGCGTGCGACCGGCCGCCGACGTGCTGTTCCGCTCGCTGGCCCGGATCGGCGGCACCCAGCGCGTGCTCGCGGTCGTCATGACCGGAATGGGCGAGGACGGGCTGGCCGGGACGCGCCTGCTGAAGGCGGCCGGCGGCTGGTGCCTGACGCAATCGGAGGCCACCTGCGTGGTGTACGGCATGCCGCGGGCCGTGGTCGCGGCCGGATTGAGCGACGAAGCGGTGGCGCTGGAGGACCTGGCCGGTCGGCTGACGGGCCTGGCGGCCGGCGGGCGGGCGCCCGCCGCCCGCTGACGGAACGGCGTCCGGGCCGCGGGTGAGGCGGGGGCGCGGCCGGACGGCGCGCCCCGCGCGCGGCGGCGGGCCGCGCGAGAGCAGGAGCAGGAGCGGGGAGGCGCATGGCGACGACGATCAGCACGCGCGAATTCGATCGCATCCGCGATTTCCTGCAGCGCGAGACATCGATCAGCCTCACCGACGACAAGGCCTATCTCGTGGAGACGCGGCTGTCGGAGATCATGAAGGTCAACGGCCTGGCGGACTACGGCGCGCTGCTGCGGGCCCTGCAGGCGGACCTGCCGCGCGGAGTGCGCGACGCGGTCATCGACGCGATGACGACGAACGAGACGCTGTGGTTCCGCGACAGCGCGCCGTTCGACGCCTTCCGCGATCACCTGCTGCCGGCCTGGGCCGGCGAGATCGCCGCCGGCAGGCGGCAGAAGATCCGCATCTGGTCTGCCGCCTGCTCGACGGGGCAGGAGCCGTACTCCCTGGCGATGGTCTATCACGAGACCGCCCGGCGCTTCCCGGCGCTCAAGCCGGAGAACCTCGACATCCTGGCGACGGACCTCTCCGATTCGGCGCTGGCCGCGGCAAAGGCCGGCGTCTACGGCGGCATGGCGATCCAGCGCGGCTTGTCGGCGGAGCTCCTCGAGCGCTGGTTCACGCCGGCGGCCGACGGGCGGCACGAGGTGAGGCGCGAGATCCGCGACCGCGTCGTCTATCGCAAGTTCAACCTGCGCGACTCGTTCATCATGATGGGCACCTTCGACCTGATCCTGACCCGCTACGTTCTCATCTACTTCCAGGACGATTTCAAACGCGAGGTCCTGCGCAAGGCGCACGGCGCCCTGGACAAGGGCGGCGTGCTGTTTCTCGGCGCCAGCGAGAGCCTGCCCGACGGGACGCCGGGTTTCGCGCTGGTGCGGCGCGGCCGGGCGACCTGGTATCAGAAAGCGGGAGAGCCCGCCGGTTCCGGCGGCGCGCCGCCGGCCGTCGCCGCGACACCGACGCCCGCGCCGGCCGGCCCCGCGGCCCCGCTGACCCCTGACGCGGCCCCCACCGTGGATCTCGAAGCCGTCACGCAAAGGTTGCGCGATCTCAACGCCAGGTACGGCAGGTAGTTGCCGTAACCGCGGCGAGCGATTCCCCCGCCCGGGCCGCATCCCGCATCCCGGCAGCCTGGCTGTCAAATTGGCAGGCATCACCAGGCTAATGCAGTTTTCTGCGTTGACCGCTGGAACCGAGGTTGCCGCCGGGGCCGGCCCGGCTATATTGCGGGCGCTTAGCACTCGCAGGGCGAGACTGCCAGAGCGGGCAGGCAAGGCGCCGCCGAGGCGGTCTCGGACCGCACCAGACCATCGCAGGGAGGAACCGAGCATGGCCATGAACATCAAGCCGCTGGCCGACCGCGTCATCGTCAAGCCCATGGAGAAGGAAACGATGAAGGGCGGCATCATCATCCCGGACACCGCCAAGGAGAAGCCCATGCAGGGCACCATCGTCGCCGTGGGCCCCGGCCAGATCAGCGACAGCGGCGAGCGCGTGGCGCCCGAGGTCAAGAAGGGCGACGTGGTGCTGTACGGCAAGTACTCCGGCACCGAGGTCAACGTCGACGGCGTCGACTACCTGATCCTGCGCGAGAGCGACGTGCTGGCCATCCTGGGCTAGCGCTGAACCGGTTCACAACCATGTGCCGGGGCGGACGAGCCGCCGACCGGTCGCAGAGCACAAGGAGAGTCAAGCATGGCCAAGATGATCAACCACAACGACAGCGCCCGGGACGCGCTCAAGCGCGGCGTCGACGCCCTGGCGAACACCGTCAAGATCACGCTCGGGCCCCGCGGCCGGAACGTCATCCTCGACAAGAAGTTCGGCGCCCCGATCGTGACCAACGACGGCGTCACCATCGCCCGCGAGATCGAGCTGAAGGACCCGTTCGAGAACATGGGCGCGCAGATGGTCAAGGAAGTCGCCAGCAAGACCAACGACGTGGCCGGCGACGGCACCACGACGGCGACGATCCTGGCCCAGTCGATGATCCACGAAGGCCTGCGCAACCTGGCCGCCGGCGCCAACCCGATGTTCGTCAAGAAGGGCATCGAGGCCGCCACCGCCGCCGCCGTCGAGGCCCTGCAGAAGCAGGCCAAGCCGGTCAAGGACAGCGCGACGATCGCCAACGTCGCCGCCATCTCCGCCAACAACGACAAGGCCATCGGCGCCATGATCGCCGAGGCGATGGAGAAGGTCGGCAAGGACGGCGTCATCACGGTCGAGGAGGCCAAGGGCACGGAGATGGAACTGGACGTGGTCGAAGGCATGCAGTTCGACCGCGGTTACCAGAGCCCGTACTTCATCACCAACGCCGACCAGATGCGCGTCGAGCTGGAGAGCCCGTACGTCCTGATCTACGACAAGAAGATCAGCAGCATGAAGGACCTGCTGCCGGTCCTCGAGAAGGTCGCGCAGATCGGTCGCCCGCTGCTGATCATCTCCGAGGAAGTCGAGGGCGAGGCCCTGGCCACGCTCGTGGTCAACAAGCTGCGCGGCACGCTGCAGATCGCGGCCGTCAAGGCGCCGGGCTTCGGCGACCGCCGCAAGGCCATGCTCGAGGACATCGCCGTCCTGACCGGCGGCCGCCTGATGAGCGAGGAGGCCGGCCTCAAGCTCGAGAACACGACCACGGCCGACCTGGGCCAGTGCGCGAAGATCACCTGCGACAAGGACAACACCACGATCGTCGGCGGCAAGGGCAAGGCCGCGGACGTCAAGGCCCGCATCTCCCAGATCCGCGCGCAGATCGAGGACACGACCAGCGACTACGACCGCGAGAAGCTGCAGGAGCGGCTGGCCAAGCTGGCCGGCGGCGTGGCCGTGATCCGCGTCGGCGCCACGACCGAGGTCGAGCTCAAGGAGAAGAAGCACCGCGTGGAGGACGCGCTGAGCGCGACCCGCGCCGCGGTGGAGGAGGGCATCGTGGTCGGCGGCGGCGTGGCGCTGCTGAAGACCGCGAAGGCGATCGCCGCCCTCGATCTGACCGGCGAGGAGGCCGTGGGGCGCGACATCGTGGTGCGCGCCGTCGAGGAGCCGCTGCGGATGATCGTCACCAACGCGGGCATCGAGGGCTCGCTGGTGGTGGCCCGTCTGCGGGACGAGAAGAAGGCGACGCTCGGCTTCAACGCCGCGACGATGGAGTACGAGGACCTGATGGAGGCCGGCATCATCGACCCGGCCAAGGTCACCCGCAGCGCCCTGCAGAACGCCGCTTCGATCGCGGCCATGCTGCTGACGACCGAGGCCTGCGTCACGGACGAGCCGGAGAAGGACAAGCCGGGCATGCCGGGCGGCATGGGCGGCATGGGCGGCATGGACGGGATGATGTAGCCCCGATCGGACCGCGCGTCCACGAGGCCCCCGCCGGCGGCTGCCGGCGGGGGCCTTGCCGTGGTGCTCCCGTCAGGGGCGCCCCTGCGCGCTTTGACGGGGCCGCCGGCGGCGGTTACACTGCGCGCATGCACGTGCTGCACCTCGGCAAGTACTACGCGCCGCATCGGGGCGGCATGGAGACCATCCTGCGGGAGATGGCCGAGGGCCTGCTCGACGACGGCTGCGACGTGACGCTGCTGACGTCGGGCGGCGGCGTGCGGTCCGCCGCGGAAGCGATCCGCGGCCCGCGTTCGGGGCGAAGCGGGCGCTTGCTGCGGGCCGCGCGCGTCGGGGTCGTCCACTCGCAGCCCGTCAACCCGGGCCTGCCGGCGACCCTGCGGCGGGAACTCGCGCGAGGCGGCGTCGATCTGCTCCACCTGCACCTGCCCAATCCGCTGGCCGCCGCCGCCTGCCTGGCCGCGCGTCGCGACCCGACCCTGCGCCGCGTGCCGCTGGCCGTCTGGTACCACGCCGACATCACGCGCCAGCGGCTGGGCGGGCGCCTGGTCGCGCCGCTCGTTCGCGCCTGCCTGCGCGAGGCCGCGGGCATCTGCGTCTCGTCGGCGTCGCTGCGCGACCGGTCGCCGCTGCTGGCCGCGTTCCGCGCCAAGGTGACGGTCGTGCCGTTCGGGATCGCCGGCTCGCCCTGGCGGCAGGTGGAGCCCCGCCGCGACGGACCGTTCCTGTTCGTGGGGCGCCTGGTCGGCTACAAGGGCGTGGACGTGCTCCTGCAGGCGCTGGTCGGCGTGCCGGCCGCGCGCCTGGACCTGGTGGGCGACGGGCCGCTGGCCGGGGCGCTGCGCGCGCAGGCGCGGCGCCTGGGCGTGGCCGACCGGACGGCGTTCCTGGGCGAGATGGACGGCGACGGCATCGCCGCGCGGCTCGGAAGCGCGCGCGCGCTGGTGTTGCCGAGCCTCGACCGCAGCGAAGCGTTCGGGCTCGTGCAACTGGAGGCGATGGCGGCCGGGGTGGCGGTCGTCTGCACCGACCTGCCGACCGGGGTGGCCGAGGTCGGTGTTCCGGACCGCACCTGCCTGCGCGTGCCGCCGGGCGACCCGGCGGCGTTGGGATCCGCGCTGGCCGCGCTGCAGGGGGACGGCGAGCTCTGCCGGCGCCTGGGCGCGGCGGGGCGCGCGCGCTACGACGAGTCCTTCACGCGGGAGGCGATGGTGAGCCGCCTGTTGTCCTGGTACCGCGCGCTGGCGCCGGGCAGCGCCCGCCGGGGGACCTGATGCGCTTCGAGTTCCTTGAACCCTGGCACGCCTTCCTGCCGCGCGGGGCAGGCCATGTCGTGGCCGTCTGCGGCTCCGGCGGGAAGACGACGCTGCTGGGCGAGGTGGCGCGCCTGTGGGCGGCCGAGGGGCTGGCCGCCGTGGCGACGACCACCACGCGCACGGCGCCGGTGCCGGGATTCACGGGCGTGTCCCCGGGGCCCGCGGCGTCGGCGCGGGCGGCCGCCGGGGCGCGCTTCCTGCACGCCGGCGCCGACCCGGACGGGAAGTGGCGGGGCCTGACCGCGGACGAGGTGGACGCGCTCGAGGACCTGGTCGTGGTCGAGGTGGACGGCGCCGCCGGCCTGCCCTTCAAGTACTATCGCCCGGGCGAGCCGGTCTGGCCGGGCCGCACCTCGCTGGCGCTCGTCGTGATGGGCGTCGGCGGCGTCGGCGAGCCGGCGGGCCGCGTCGTGCACCGCCTCGGCCGCCCCGACGTCCGCGATCCGGTCGGGGCGCGGCCGGACGAGGTCTGGCAGTGGGACCACGCCCACGCGTTGCTGACCGGGCCGGGCGGCTACCTGGACCAGGTGCCCGCGGCGGTGCCGATCGCCCTGGTCCTGGCCGGGCTGGAGCAGCAGCCGGACAGCGTCGGCCTGTTCGCGTTCACGGGCCGGGCGCTGGAACATCCGCGGCTGCCCCTGGTCGTGTTCTGCAGCCGCGGCGAAGACGGACTGCGACTGCGCGCGGCGTGCCGCGCGGAGCAGGCCGGCGGCGATGACGCCTGAGCCGACCGGACCGGGTCCGGACGACGTCGCGGTCGTCATGTGCCGCGGCGAGAGCCGGCGGTTCGGCGCGCCGAAGGCGCTGGCGATCGTCGATGGCGATCCACGCCCGCTGCTGCTGCGCGTGGCGGCGGGCTATCGCCGAGGCGGCGTGGGCCTGCTGCTGGTGGTGACGACGCCGGCGCTGGCGCCGGACTGCCTGGGCTGCCTCACGGACGCCGCGCTGCCGCCACTGGCGGTGGCGACCGGGCCAGCGGGCGGCGGCACGGCGCGAACGCTGGCGCTCGCCTGGACCTGGCTGGCGGCCGCGGGCCGGCGGCCGGCGCGCCTCTGGGTCCAGCCGGTCGACCTGCCGCACGCGCGCCGGCGCACGCTGATGCAGTTGGCCCTCGTCGCGGACGCCAACCCGGGCCGCATCGTGCGGCCGACCTGGGGCGGACAGCCCGGGCACCCGCTGGTGCTGCCGTTCGCGCTGCTGACCGGGCTCGCGCCGGCGGCGGCGGACGCGCCCGGGTCGTGGCAGGACTTCTATGCGGACGAGGTCGCGGCCGGTCGCGCCCCGGCGCCGGTGCCCGTGCCGGTGGCCGACCCCGGCGTCGTGCTGGACCATGACGAGCCCGCCGGACCGCACCCGGCGGGCGGGAAGGACTGAGCGATGGCGGACGATCCCTGGCGCACGCCCTGCGAGGGCGACGTCCTGCTCGAACTGGCGGACATGGTGCGCGAACAGCGCGCCGGCGTGCTGGCGACGGTCGTCGGCGCCGAACGCTCGGTCCCGCGGCAACCGGGCGCGAAGATGATCGTCCACGCCGACGGTCGCCTGACCGGGAGCGTCGGCGGCGGCAGGGCCGAGGCGCACGTGCTGGAGCAGGCGGCGCTGGTCGCGGGCGACGGCGTCTGCCGCACGGTCGCGATCGACCTCGACGGCGGCCACGGCGTCTGTGGCGGGCGCATGACCGTGTTCCTGGAGCCGGTGCTGCGCGCCGTGCCGTTCGTGGTCATCGGCGCCGGGCACGTGGGGCGCGCCCTGGCGACGGTCGGCAGGACGCTGCCGTTCCGCTTCCTGCTCGTGGACGACCGCCCGCGGATGCTCGCCGATCTGCCGCCGTCCGCCGGCGTCGGCACGGCGGTCAGCGGTCCCGCCGGCTTGGCCGGGCACCTGGCCGGCGCGGCGGGCGGCGCCGTGCTGGTGGCCAGCCGCGGCCACGAACTGGACGCCGATTACCTGGAGGCCCTCCTGCGGGCCGAGTCCTCGCTGCCGAGGCCGTTCGCGTTCGTCGGCCTGCTCGGCAGCCGGGCCAAGTCGGCGCGCACCCTCGGCGAGCTGCGGCGGCGCGGGCTGGCCCCCGAGACCCTGGCCCGGGTGCGGGCTCCGGTCGGGCTGGATCTGGGCGACGAGACCCCGGCCGAGATCGCGCTCAGCGTGCTGGCCGAGGCGCTCGCCGTCCTGCGGGGACGGGACCTCCTTCGCGATGCGGGCGGCGCGGAACTGGGCGTGCGCCTGCGGCGGCGGCGGCCGTGAACCGGGACGGCGGCATCTGGATCCAGGGCGCCGGGGAACTGGGCTCGGCCGTGGCCGTGTGCCTGGTGCGCGCCGGCTACCGCGTGCTGCTGGCCGACACCCACCTGCCGCTGGCGGTGCGGCGGCTGGTCTGCTTCGCCGAGGCGGTCTACGCGGGCCGGGCGCAGGTGGCGGGGATCACCGGCCGCCTGCACGCGGCCGCCACGGCGGGTTTCGGCGCCGACGAGGTCGTGGTCATCGTCGACCCGCAGGCGACGCAGCTGGACCGCCTGCGGCCGGCGGCGCTGGTCGACGCCCGGCTGGCCAAGCGGGCGCCGTCGCCGCCCTGGCCGCGCGCGCTGGCCCGGATCGGGCTGGGACCGGGCTTCACGTGCGGCGCGGACGCGGACCTGGTCATCGAGACCCATCGCGAGGCGGGTGCGGGGCGGGTCATCGACCACGGCGCCGCCGCTCCCGACACCGGCGTGCCGGGCGCCGTGGGCGGCCAGACCCAGGCGCGGCTGCTGCGCGCGCCGGCAGCCGGCAGGCTGAAGCCGGCGTGCGCGATCGGCGACCTCGTCCGGGCGGGACAGGTCGTCGCCGAGGTGGGCGGTCTGCCGGTGATCGCCGGGTTGGACGGCCTGCTGCGGGGGCTGGTGCACGAGCGCGCGGAACTAAGGGCGGGCGAAAAGGTTGGAGATATCGATCCGCGCGGCGCGAGCATCGATCCGCGCGCCGTGTCGGACAAGGGCTGGGCGGTCGGCGACGGTGTCCTGCGGGCGCTGGCCCGGTTGGGTGTCAACGGCGGTTGACGGAAAGGCGCAGCGGATTGACAGCCGAGGGGTCAGGCGATTATGTAAGGGAGGCCCCGGCCGCTCGTCCGGGCATTCGTTTTTCGGCGGGCGCCGGGTGCGGCGCTGCGGCAACTCCCCGTGGCTGGAGGTAAGCACGTGAACAGATGGGGCATGAACCACGCGGGTGGCCGGACCTGGGCAGCGGCGCTGGGCTTGGCGGCGCTGGGTTTGGCGGCGCTGATCGGCGCGCAGGTGGCGCGCGCGGAGTGCCAGCCCGGCCAGATGCAGGAAGCCAATCTGGCGTACCAGTCGGCGAAGGAGTTCCTGGACACGCAGAACTGGGACCAGGCGCTGGCGCGGCTGCAGTCGATCGTGTCGGTCTGCCCCGAGCACGTCGAGGCGACGCGGGGGATCGGCACGGCGCTGATGGGCAAGGAGCAGTTCGCCCTGGCGGTGCCGGCCTTCCAGAAGGTGATCCAACTGCGCGGCCAGGGCGTGCAGGCAGGGGACTTCGACAACCTCGCCCGCGCCTACGCGCGGCAGAAGCTCTACAAGGAAGCCCGGGCCGAGTACATGAAGGCCGAGCAGCTGGCGCCGGACGACTGCGGCCTGCTGTTCAATCTGGCCGCGATGCACGACGCCGTGGGCTTCTCCACCCAGGCGGTCGACGTCTGCCAGCACCTGCTGGATCTCGACGCGGAGTGCCCGAAAGCCCAGGAGAAGGTGCTCGTGCTCATCGCCAAGGCGGCGGGCAAGGCCAGCGAGCAGCAGAAGCGCGCGGGCAACAACCAGCGCGCCCAGTACTATCTGGAGATGTCGCAGCAGTACGGCGGCCAGGCGGGCGGCTCGACGACCGCGGACGTGGCCAAGCAGAAGATGAAGTCCGGCGACTACGCCGAGGCGGCGGGGCTCTACGAGGCCATGTTGGCCAAGAATCCGGAGCTGACCAACGCCTGGCTGAACCTGGCCCGCGCGAAGGACCAGGCGGGCGACAGGCCCGGCAGCATCACGGCCTACGGCAGGTACCTGGCGCTCAAGCCGACCGATACCACCGAATGGGGCGCCATGCTGCAGGTGATGGTCGAGGCCGGGCGCTGCGGCGACGCCGCCGCGCAGGCCGCGAAGGCCTTCGACGAACACCGCGCGAAGGGCCACGAGGCCGTCGCGCCGATCCTCTTCTCGTGGGGCCTCGCGCTCGAGTGCCAGAAGGACTATGACGCGGCGCGGACGAGGTTCTCGCAGTGCGCCGAGAGCGGGAGCGCCCGCTATTCGGCGGCGGCCCGGCGCCAGGTCGCGCGCATGGAAGGCCTCAAGGCGGTGGCGGAGGCGGAGCGGAAGAAGGCCGCCGGCGGCCGCTGACCGGGGTGGATGAAATCCACCCCGCATGCGATATTGTCCCCGCGGGTCGCGCAGGCGGCCCGCGGGGTTTTTTCGCGCCGCCGAGCGGTGGGAGGTAAGCGTGGGACGCCTGCAGAAACTGCCGCCCTACCTGTTCGCCGCGCTGGACGCGGCCAAGCGCAGGGCCCGCGAGTCCGGCGTCGCGGTCGTCGACCTTGGCATCGGCGACCCGGACCGGCCGACGCCCGCGGAGCTGCTCCGGGTCATGGCTGAGGCCATCGGCGACCCGGCCTGCCACCGCTATCCCGCCCAGCGCGGCGACGCGGACCTCCGGCGCGCGATCGCGGCCTGGCTCCAGCGGCGGCACGGGGTCCTGGTGGACCCGTCCTCGCAGGTGCTGGTGCTGATCGGCAGCAAGGAAGGCCTGGCGCACCTGCCGATCACCTGCGTGGAGGAGGGCGACAACGCGCTGGTGCCGGACATCGGCTATCCCGTGTACGCGCAGGCGACGATCCTGGCCGGGGGTGAGCCGCGCGCGTTCCGCCTGACCGCCGCCGGCGGCTTCCGCCCGGACCTGGACGAGGTGGCGGCGCTGATGGACGACCGCACGCGCCTGCTCTTCCTGAACTACCCCAACAACCCGACGGGCGCGACCGCCGACCCGGCGTTCTGGCGCCGGGCGGCGGATCTCTGCGCCGCGCGCGGCGTGACGCTGGTCAACGACGCGGCGTACCTGGAGATGTCGCTCGACGGGCGCCCGCAGCCGTGCCTGCTGGCCACCGCGGATCCCGCGCGCGAGCGCGTGATCGAGCTGCACAGCCTCTCGAAGATGTTCAACATGACCGGCTGGCGGGTGGCCTTCGCGGTCGGACATCCGGAGCTGATCGAGGCGCTCGGGCGCGTCAAGGACACGATGGACAGCGGCGTCTTCACCGCCATCCAGCGCACGGCGGCCTACGCGCTGGGCCCGGCTTTCGACCGCCTGCTGGCCGGCGTGGCCGCCCCTTACGTCGCGCGCCGGGAGCGGTTGGTGACCGCGCTGACGGGCGCGGGCTACGAGGTGTTCCCCTCCGGCGCGACGTTCTACGTCTGGTGCCGGGTCCCGGGCAACCGGACCGCCGCCGAGTTCTGCCGGCAGGCGCTGGCCGAGATCGGCGTCGTCGTGACCCCGGGCACGGGCTTCGGCGCCGGTGGCGAGGGCTGGTTCCGAATCAGCCTCACGGCGGCGGAGGCGGACCTCGAGGAAGGCGCGCGCCGCCTCGCGGGGTGGCGATGAGCGACCTTCTGCGCCTGGTCGGCATCGACGTCTACGCCTTCCACGGCGCCCATCCCGCGGAGCGGGAACTGGGCCAGCGCTTCAGCGTCGATGTCGAACTGACCGCCGACCTGGAGAGCGCCGCGACGGGCGACGACCTGGCGGCGGGCATCGACTACGCGGCCGTGCACACGGCGGTGGTGGCCACGGCGACCGGCAGCCGCTTCCACCTGATCGAGGCGCTGGCGGCGCGACTCTGCCGCGAGTTGCTGAGCGCCTTCCCGGCGGCCGCGGTGCGCGTCACCGTGCGCAAGACCCAGCCTCCCATCGACGGTTTCTACGGACACGCCGAGGTGACGCTGGCGCGCGACCGCGGCTGGCTCGATGGCGGCGGCGGGGGTGCGCGGTGAGCGACGCCACCGTGAGCGCCTACCTGGGACTGGGAAGCAACCAGGGCGACCGCCTGGCCGAGCTGCGGCGGGCGATCGCCGGGTTGGCCGGGCTGCCCGGCGTCGAGGTCGGCGCCGTCAGCGGCGTGTGGGAGACCGAGCACGTCGACGACGACGCGACCGCGCAGAGGCAGGACCCGTACCTCAACGCCTGCGTGGCGATCCGCACGACCCTGCCGCCGCTGGCGCTGCTGGACGCGCTCAAGGGTCTCGAGGCGGCGGCGGGGCGCGACCGGGACGGCCACGGGCGTCCGCGTCCCATCGACCTGGACATCCTGCTTGGGGGCGAGGCCGAGCTGGCGAGCGAGCGCCTGCGCGTGCCGCACCCGCAGCTGCGCCGGCGCGCCTTCGTCCTGGAGCCGCTGGCGCAGATCGCCCCGGGCGCCCGCTGCCCGGATTCGGGAGAGACAATCGGCGAGGCGTGTGCGAAAATAAGGCGTAAAAGAGGGCCGTGGGTGCGGCCCCACGGCGGGGTCCTGCGGGATCCGGGCCCGGGAAGCGAACAAGGAGGAGCGGGGTGCTGCCCTGGCGCTACATCGTCGTCGAAGGCGTGATCGGGGTCGGCAAGACCAGCCTCACGAAACTGCTGGCCACCCGGCTCGGCGGCCGCCTCAACCTCGAGGTGGTGGAGGAGAATCCCTTCCTGGCCAAGTTCTACCGCGACCGCGAGGCGTACGCGTTCCAGACGCAGATCTTCTTCCTGCTGAGCCGCTACCGCCAGCAGCAGGGCCTGGGGCAGCTGGACCTGTTCAACGCGACGCTCGTTTCGGACTACCTGTTCGCGAAGGACCGGATCTTCGCCAACCTGAACCTGGCCGACGACGAGCTGGCCCTCTATTCGCAGCTGGCCACCATCCTCGAGCAGCGCGTGCTCAAGCCCGACCTGGTGATCTATCTGCAGGCGCGCACGGAGGTGCTCGAGCAGCGCATCCGCTGGCGCGGCCGCGCCTACGAGCAGGACATGGAGCCGGATTACCTGGAGGCGCTCAACGGCGCCTACAGCTATTTTTTCCACCACTACAAGGAAGCGCCGCTGCTGGTGGTGAACACGGACAACCTCGATTTCGTCAACGTGCCCGGCGATTTCGAGATGCTGTTCGGGCAGTTGACGGAGAAGTTCGCCGGGACGCGGTACTACGCGCCCGACACGCGCCCCGCCTGACGCGCGGCGCTCGACCGCCGGCGACTGCCGGCCGAAAGGTCCCCGATGCAGGAGCCACGCCCGGTTCCGGGCCTCGACATCTTCGCGCGCCGCAAGCGCGAGGGCCAGCCGCTGGTGGTGCTGACCGCCTACGACCTGACCAGCGCCCTGATCGGCCGGGACGGCGGCGCCGACGCGCTTCTGGTGGGGGACTCGCTCGGCATGGTGATGCTCGGGCACGAGACGACGCTGCCGGTGACGCTCGACGACATGGTGCACCACTGCCGCGCGGTGCAGCGCGCGCGCACGGGACTGCCCGTCATCGCGGATCTGCCGTACGGCGCATTCCACGTCGATGCGACCGAGACGGCGCGGGCGGGACTGAGGCTGGTGAAGGAGGCGGGCGTCCACGCGGTGAAGCTCGAGGGCGGGAGGCAGCGCGCCGGGGCCATCGCCGCGCTGCTGGACGCCGAGATCCCGGTGATGGGGCACCTCGGCCTGACGCCGCAGTCGGTCAACCGCTTCGGCGGCTACCGGGTGCAGGGGCGCGGCGCGGCGGCGCAGGCGCGCCTGCTCGATGACGCCGCGTTCCTGGCCGGGGCGGGCTGCTTCGCCATCGTCCTGGAGTGCGTGCCGGCGGCGCTGGCGGCGCGGGTGACCGCGGCCGTGGGCGTGCCCACGATCGGGATCGGCGCCGGGCCCGGGTGCGACGGACAGGTGCTCGTGTTCCACGACCTGCTGGGCCTGCTGCCGGGCCCCGCGCCGCGGTTCGTCAAGCGCTACGCCGACCTCGGCCGTCAGGCGGCCGCGGCGGTGTCGGCGTTCGCGGCGGAGGTCAGGCAGCGGCGCTTCCCGGGCGCCGAGCACAGCTACGCCGACGGCGAACCGGCGGCCGCCGGCGACGAACCCGGAGACGCCGGCGCCGGCATGGCGCCCGGTCCAGACGTCACCGGCGGAAGCGCCGCGGGCGGGAGCGCCGCGGGCGGGACGGCGCAGGGATGATCCTGATCCGGGGCGCCGGGGATCTCGGTCGGCTCGACGCGTTGCGGGCCGGCGCGCCGCTGGCGCTGGTGCCGACGATGGGCGCGCTGCACGAGGGGCACCTGAGCCTCGTGCGGCGGGCCGCGGACTTCGGACCGGTGGTGGTCTCGATCTTCGTCAACCCGACGCAGTTCGGTCCGGGCGAGGATTTCGCGGCCTACCCCCGCGACCTGGAGAGCGACCTGGCGCTGCTGAGGGGGACGCCGGCGGCGGCGGTCTTTGCGCCGGCGGTGGCGGACATGTACGGACAGCCGGGTGAGGTGAGCCTCCGGGCCGGGCGTCGCGCCGCCGGCCTGTGCGGCGCGGCCCGGCCGGGGCATTTCGACGGCGTGCTGACGGTGGTGGCCAAGCTCTTCGGAATGGTCAGGCCGGGCGTGGCGCTGTTCGG
>VGXH01000003.1 GCA_016873405.1 bacterium | reverse complement strand
AGAACTTCGCGCGCCTGACCCCCGTGGCCGGGTACGAGGGCCATCCGGCCTGGTCGCCCGACGGGCGGCGCGTGGCCTACGAGTCCGATGCGGGCGGCGCGATGGAGGTCTGGTGCGTGGATGCCGACGGCGCGGGCGCGCGCGCGCTGACCAACGAGGGCGGCTATTGGCCCAGCTGGACCGGCGCCGGCGACCGGATCGTCTACTGCCAATGGAAGGCGCCGGCGGCGAACGTGTGGGAAATCGCCGCGCCGTAGGGGGGTACTGGCATCCCCGACGGGATTCGAACCCGTGTTGCCGCCGTGAAAGGGCGGTGTCCTGACCACTAGACGACGGGGACGCCGGAAACCGGAGTCGCGAAAACTACCTTGTCGGCCCGGCGATGTCAACCGGGCCCCGGGGCGGCGGCCGCTCCGGGGCCCGGTTCGCGTCGTCGACGGCGACTTCAGCTTCCGGCCGCCTCCTGCAGCAGCAGCGCCGTCGTGCGGGCGCCGTTCCAGAAGCACTCGAGGTGCAACTTCTCGTTCGGCGAGTGCGCGTTGGGGGTGGACAGGCCGTACCCCAGCAACAGCACCGGCGCCTTGAGACAGGACTGGAACGTGCCCACGATCGGGATGCTGCCGCCCTCGCGGATGAACACCGGCTCGGCCCCGAAGCCGGCCCGCAGCGCGCGGATGCCCGCCTGCATCATCGGCGAGTCGCGGGGCACGAGCACCGGGTTCGCGTTGTGGAGGTTCTCCACCTCGACGGTGACGCCGGGGGGCGCCAGCCGTCGCACGTGCTCGGCGAACGCGGCCGCGATCGCCGGCGGGTCCTGGTTCGGCACCAGGCGCATCGACACCTTGGCCACGGCGCGGGCCGGGATGATCGTCTTGGCTCCCTGGCCGCCGTAGCCGCTCACGATGCCGTTGACGTCGCAGGTGGGGCGGGCCCACATGCGCTCGAGCGTGGTGTAGCCTTTCTCGCCGTGCGCGGCGGGCGCGCCCGTCTCCTCGCGCAGGATCCCGTCGGTGTAACCGAGCGAGGCGAACGCGCGGCGCTCGTCGTCGTCCAGGCCCAGCACCTGGTCGTAGAAGCCCGGCACGGTGCAGCGTTCGTTGTCGTCCTTCAGTCCGGCGATGATCTGCGCCAGCGCGTTGGCGGGGTTCTGCACGGTGCCGCCGTAGCTGCCCGAGTGCAGGTCGCGCGCGGGGCCGGCGACGCGGATCTCCATGTAGGCCAGACCCTTCAACGAGTAGCAGATGCCCGGCGTGGTCTCGTTGTAGAGCGCCGTGTCGGAGATGATCACCGCGTCGCAGGCCAGCTTGGCGGCGTTGGCTTCGGTGTAGTCGTAGATGTGGCGGCCGCCGCATTCCTCCTCGCCCTCGAGGATGAACTTGAGGTTGACCGGCAGCTCGGTTCCCGTGCGCAGGTAGGCCTCGAGCGCCTTGAAGTGCGCGTAGAACTGGCCCTTGTCGTCGGTGGCGCCGCGCGCATAGAGCACGCCGTTCTCCAGGCGCGGCTCGAACGGGGGCGTCTGCCACAGGTCCAGCGGGTCCACCGGCTGCACGTCGTAGTGCCCGTAGAACAGCAGCGTGCGGCGCCCGGCCACCGGCGCCGTGCGCGCGAAGACCAGCGGATGGCCGTTGCCCTCGACGGTCTCCACCTCGAGGCCGAGTCCGCGCAGTTCGCGCGCGCAGAAGTCGGCGGCGGCCCGGACATCGCCGGCGTGATCCGACTGCGAACTGATGCTGGGGATGCGCAGCAAGGCGCACAGCTGGGCGACGTGCTCCTGCCGATGCGCCTGCAGGTAGGCGAGCACTGCGTCCAGGGACATGTTCGACTCCTGATCGGGTTGCGGCGCGAGGCGGGTCAGCGCGCCGGATTCGTGGTCGGCACCGGGCCAAACTACCCTTGACACGCCGGGGTGTCGAGGCGATTGTGACCGGGTCGGCCGGCCGCACCACGTCGCCGGCGCCTGAATCCCGAGCTGCCCGCCGCCACGGCCCGCCCGCGGACGAACGCCCGCGCGGCGTACGCTTCGCAAGCCGCGCGGCGCGGCGGCGCGACCCACGGGCCATCGTACACGGGGAGGAACCCTCATGGCTGAGATGATCATCAGCAAGACCAAGACGAAGGAAGCGGTGAAGGAGTGCAACGTGTCGGGCGAGTTCTACGATGCCCTCGACGCGAAGGTGCGCGAACTGATCGTCGCCGCGGAGAAGCGCGCGCTCGAGAACGGCCGCAAGACCGTCCGTCCCTGCGACCTGTAGCCTGCGCTCTGGCCTGAGGGTCCGGCTGCGGTCGGCCCTGCCGCGAACGGGAACCCGCCAGGGTTCCCGTTCGGCGTTCGCGGCGACACCGAGCGAGCCGGCGGCTCCCCCGGTTGACGCCGATCGCGCCGCGCGGGCCCACGCGCCGGCGCAGCGGAGCGCGGGTTCGCGCCGCGCGCTGCGCGCGCCGCCGCCGGTGATCCCCGCGCGCACCCCGCGGGGCGCCCAGCCCGGGCTGGCACGACTCCGGGGAACGGCTCTTGCCGGACGGGCCCAGCCAGGGGAGGGGCCATGCCGGTCAGGATCAGGACGGGCGCGCTGGCCGGCATCGTGGGGCAGCCGGTCAGCGTCGAGGTCGTCATCAGCCGCGGGTTGCCCGGCTACCATCTGGTCGGCCTGCCCGCAACCGAGGTGCGCGAGAGCCGTGAGCGGGTCCTGTCCGCGCTGCGCCACAGCGGCGCGAAGGTGCCGCCCGGGCGCATCACGGTGAACCTGGCGCCCGCCGGCGTCCGCAAGAGCGGCGCCTCGTTCGACCTGGCCATCGCCGTGGGCATCGCCGCCGCGGCCGAGGGCTGGACCGTCGACACCGCGACCGCGGCGCGCCTGCGCGCGGTCGTGCTGGGCGAGCTGTCGCTCTTCGGCGAGATCCGGCCCGTGCGCGGCCTGCTGCCGCTGCTGCTGGACGTCGGGCGCGCGGGCGGCCGCGGGAAGCCCTGCGCCGTCGTGCCGGCCGCGCAGGCGGCCGAAGCGATGCTCACGCCCGGCCTGCGCGTGGTGGCGGTGCGCGACCTGCGCGAGGCCCTGGACTGGTGCCGGCTCGGCAGCGAGCCGACACCGGTCCGGGCGGCATCGCTCCCGAGCGGCGACCGGGAGGCCGCGCTGGCGGCCGCTCTGACGGCCTGTCTGGAGGTCGCCCGCCTGACCGGCCAGGAACTGGCCCGCAAGGCCGCCGTCGTGGCGGCCACCGGACGCCACAACCTCCTGTTGATGGGGCCGCCCGGCGCGGGCAAGACGCGCCTGGGTCGCCTGCTGGCGGACCTGCAACCGCCATTGGCGGGGGGTGAGGCGTTGGCGGTGACGCGCATCCAGAGCGCGGCGGGGCTGCTGGACGCGACGTCTCTGGCGACCCGGCGGCCGTTTCGCGCTCCCCACCACACGGTGACCGCGGCCGGCCTCGTCGGCGGCGGCAGCGGCCTGCGACCCGGCGAAGCCACGCTGGCCCACGGCGGGCTGCTGTTCCTGGACGAACTGGCCGAGTTCCAGCCCGCGGTCCTGGACGTGCTGCGCCAGCCGCTGCAGGACGGCTATGTCACCGTGTCGCGCGGTCCGGGGCAGCGTCGCTTCCCGGCGCGGTTCCAACTCGTGGCCGCCAGCAATCCCTGCCGCTGCGGCCACTTCGGCAGCGCGCGGCGGAGTTGCCGCTGCGAGCCGCGGGAGCGGACCCGCTACCTGGCGCGCATGCCGGGCCCGCTGCTGGACAGGATCGACCTCTTCGCGGTGATGGCGGAATGGAAGGGGGCTTTCGACCCGGGCGGCGCGGCGCCGGCCGGCGGCGGCGGCTGGCGGGCGTGCCCGCAGTGGCACGAATTGGAAAGCGCGCGCGCGAAACTGGAGACCTGGGCGCAAGCGGGCGGCCCGCCCGTGGCGCCCGGCAGCGGGCGATTCCTGGACCGGGCGCGCGCCTCTTTCGGCCTCTCGGGGCTGCGCGCGGTCGTCCGTTGCCGTGAGGTCGCCGCCACGGTGGCCGCGCTCGACGGCTGCCCGCGCGTGGAGCGGGAGCACCTGCAGGAAGCGCTCGAGTTCCGCCGGGAAGCGGTCGTGGACGCGATCGCCTGAACGCCGCCGCCGCCGGTGACACGAACGGCGGGCGCCCCCGGGGCGCCCGCCGTTGGCTCCACCGCGTGGTCGGTGGTCCGGCTCCGATCAGAACGTGCCCTGGAAGCCGATCGACCACACGAGGTAGTTGATATCGTGGGAGACGAACTGCGCGACGGGTCGCTCGTCGAAGCCGCCGCCCGCGATCCGCGGATACTCCATCAGCGGGACACGCGTGACGCCCGCGTTGGTCACGAGGAAGAACTCGGTCGGCGTGAACTCGATGGAGTTCGCGTGATAAGCCGCTTCGACACGGAGGCTCACGTTGCGCTCCGCCAGCAGGCGCAGGCCGCCTCCGAAGGCCAAGTCGTTGCTGCCCGCCGTCCCGGAGGTGAAGTTCGAGTTCATGTCGTACGAGACGGCCCCGAACTGACCCGTCAGGTACGGATGCCAGCGACCGCCGCCGTCGCCGTGGAAATTCAGCGGGTACACCTGCACGCCGAAGCCCGCCTGCAGCGTGATCAGGGACCGCTCCTCCCAGGCGCGCTGGTCGGCCTCTTCCAATTCCCGTTGCTGTTCCGGATCCAGGTTGATATCGGCCCACGGTTCGAACCGCTCGGCGACGGCGTTCTCCGCGTTCTTCCGCACGTGGCGATTGGTCACCGTCGTGGTGTACTCGGAGAACGACAAGCCGGCATAGCCCTCCAGAGCGAGCCACGGCTTCAGCGTGTAACCCATGCGCAGCACGGGGTTGAAGGCCGTCTGCGCCTTCATGTTGACGTCGCCCCAGTAGGTGGAGTCCGTCGTGTAGCGGTACACCACCTGATCATGCTCGAGCAGCGTGCCCGAGAGGTTCATGAATCCGAGGGACATGCTCAGTTCGAGCGAGCCGGCGCGCAGGCCCGGCACCCACTTCTCGGTTTCCTCTTCCACCTCGAGATCCGCCGCCGCGGTCGCCGACTCGTGCTGCAGCTTGAAGGTCCGGGAAGGGCGCGCGGCGGGTGCGCTCTGCGGACCGGCAGCCGGCGCCTGGGCCATGGTCTCGGCGGCGGCACAAGCGCCGGCCACCAGGACACAAAGCGCTGCCAGAATGCTCTTGACCGACATGCAGGCTCCTGTGCGGGTCGTTGCCCGGGGTACCGGCGGGGCTGGCAATCGGGACGTCGGCTAAATTTCAGGTGCGGGGCGCGAGGTGTCAACCCCTAACGGGGCGCCGTTGTCCGTCACGGGGGTTGTCCTTATACTGCAGGCGGCTCCCCCAGGAAGCGAGTTGCCGTCCATGAGCATCCCGTTGACAGCCGGTTCCCGTCCGTCCGCCCGGCGCCCGGCGCGGCGATCCGGTCGCTGGCTGGCCACGCTGCTGTCCGCCTGGGTGGCCGTGGCGGGCGGTGCCGCCCCGGCCGCGATCGAGTTCCCCGGCCCCCGCTCGTTGTCGCTGGCCGCCCCGGGGCTGTCGGTGACCGGCGTCCGCCTGCCCGGACGCGCGACCGACGATCTGGTCGTGGGGATGCAGAGCGGCAGCCTGGCCCTCGTGCGGTACCGAACGGTGACGGGCACCTTCGAGTTGCTGAACCAGCTCGCCCTGTCCGGTCGCCTGGTCGATGTGCGGCCCTGGGCGGGCCGGCCCGCGGCCCGGCCGGGCGTCGTCGTGGCCGCCGCCGACCCGGACCAGGTCCTGTTCGTGCGGATCGAAGAGGCCTTCCCCTACCTGACGCTCGCGGCCACGGTCCCCCTCGAGGAGGACCCCGGGACGCTGGCCTGGTTCGGCGATGTTCCGGGGGGCGATCCCTGGCTCGCGGTGACCCTGCCGGGCGTCGACCGCATCGAAGTGCTGGCCGACCGCGGCGGCTGGCGCGCGCTGGCCGGTGTCGCCGCCGGCGACGAGCCATTTGCGGTCGCCACCGCGGATCTCGATGGGGACGGCAGGCCCGAGGCGGTGGCGGCGCAGCGCGGCCGCCTGTCGGGGGACCTCTGCGTGCTGTCGGCGCCGGGCGGGGATGCAGTCGGGGCGAGATTCGCGGCCGTCCCGGGTCTGGCCGCGGGCGCGCTGGCGGCCTATGACGAGGACGAAGACGGTCGCCACGAACTGGTCGTGTCCGACCGCGGAGGCGGCGGCCTGGTGTTCCTGCGCGCCGATGGAGACGATTTCCTGCCGATCGGCTCGCTGACGCTGGCCCTGCCGGCGCTCGGCCTGACGACGTGGCGGCTGGACGACGGCACGCCGGCATTGCTGGCCGTCAACGCCGAGCGCGGCGCCGCCGAGTTCGCCAGCCGCGCCGCGGGCACCTGGCGCCGGCATGAAGCCTACTATCCAGGCTGCCGCCCCCTGGTGGCCGCGGTGGTCGAAGCCGACGGCGACGGCAGGCCGGATCTGGCCTGCGTCGGCGAGGGTGCCAACCTGATGTCGCTGATGCTGGCGTGGCCCGGCCCCGGGTTCTGGGGTCTGCCCACGTTCGCGCTGGACGGACTGCCCGGCGGGCTGGCCCAGGCGGATTTCGACGGGGACGGGCACCCGGACGTCATGGTCGCCTCGGCGCTGGGCACCGGACTCGCCCTGTTCGCCGGTCGCAGCGACGGGTCGCTGGCGACGATGCCCATCGCGCTGGCGCCGGGCTTCACGAACGGGCGCTTCCTGCCGTTGGCCCTGGACGCCGATCAGGAAGCGGAGATCGCCGTTCTCGATCTCACCGCCGCCGCCGTGGCGGTGCTCGATCGCCAGTCGGACGGATCGTACGCGGAGCTCTCGCGCACCCTGCTCGGCGTCTTCCCGACCGCGCTGCAGGCCGGCGACATCGACGGCGACGGGTTGGTCGATCTGGCCGTGGTGACGGCGAGCGGAGCCGGTGTCCGGTTGCTGTTCGGCCTGGGCGGCGGCGCGTTCGCCGCGCCCGTGATCGTGGACTACTCGTTTCCCGCTCTGCAGGTGAAGCTGCCCGACCTCGACGGCGACGGCGACCTGGAGATCGTGGCCGTCGACGGCGGCAATCGCCTGTGGTGGCGGCTGAACACGGGCGGGCGCGCGTTCGCGCCCGGGCAGTGGCAGCAGGCCGGCAACGGCGCCTCGCTGCTGGCGGTCGGTGATCTGGACGGCGACCTCGATCCGGACGTGGTCGTCGGCTGCCGCACGGACCGCACGCTCATTTCCTACGAGAACCGCGACGGGGGCACGCTGGTCCGTCGTACCGGGTCCCGTGCCCTGGTCGCCGAACCGGTCGGCCTGCAGATCGCCGATTTCGACGGCGACGTCCGCGGCGACATCGTCGTCGGGTTGCGGCAGGCCGAGCGGTTCGACATCTACCTGGGCATCCTGCCCTGGAACCAGGACCTGGCCATCTCGGTGGCCACGACCCCGGACGTGCTGGAGTTCGCCGTGGCCGACATCAACGTCGACGGCAGCACCGATCTGCTGGCTCTCGACGGGGGACTGCAGCTGGGGGTCTCGCACCTGAATCTCGACCCGTCGGGCGTGGCCCTGGCGCCGCGGGCGCTGCGGGCGGACTGCACCGGCGGTCGTCTGCTCGTGCGCCTCAAGCCGCCGCCGGGCGCCCCCTGGCGGCTCGAGGCGCGCGGCGCGGACCGGTGGCGGACGCTCGCCGACGCGACGGGCGCGCGGGCCGGACGGCTCGAAGCCGGGATCGACGCCTGGGATCTCGAATTGGATGGCGCGTCGCGGGCGGCCTGGGGACCGCTGGACGGGTTGCGGTTGGTGGTGGAGTCGGCGGACGGCGTGAGCGAGTCGCAGACGATCGCCGTGCCGGCGCCGTGCGACGCGACGGTGTCCGGGCCGCCCCCCGGGACGGCCCGGCTGCCCCTGTGGACGACCGCGCCCTGGCCCAACCCCGGCAATCCGCGCTTCCGCGCCGTCTTCCGGCTGCCGGAGGCCGGCCCTGTCCTCGTCTCGGTCCACGACCTGGCCGGCCGGCGCCTGGCCGTGCTGCGGGAAGGCGCCCTGCCGGCGGGGGACCACGAGGTCGACTGGGACGGGCGCTTGGGCGGGCGGACCGCTCCGGCCGGCAGCTATCTGCTGCGCGTCGCCGGCCCGGCGGGCGCCGCGGCCGCACGCGTCGTGCTGGTCAAATGAGGCGTCCGGGCGGGGCGTCCGGATCGAGATAGCGGACCTCTTCGCGCAGGAGAACGCCGAACCGGTCGCGCACGGCCGCGCTCATGCGCGCGGCCAGGCGGCGCACGTCGTCGCTGCGCGCGCCGCCCAGGTTGATGATGATGTTGGCGTGGCGCGGGAAGACCGCGGCCCCGCCCTCGCGCATCGCCTTGGCCCCGGCCTGCTCCAGCAGCGCGCCGGCCGGCCGGCGGGATCCGCCGGGCTCGGCCGGGTCGAGGTTGCGGAACCAACTGCCCGCGCTCGGCTCGGTCACCGGGTGCTTGGCGCGGCGGTCGGCCAGATGGGCCTCGCGCGCGGCGACGGCCGCCGCGAGGTCGCCGCGTCGCAGGCGCAGGACGGCCCCCAGGACGATCTCGCCCGCATCCCGCAGGGCCGAGCCGCGGTAGCGGAATCCGCACTCGCCGGGCGCGCGCCGCTCGAGCCGGCCGTCCGCGGTCAGCACCGTGATCTCGTCGACCAGGTCGCTGATCTCGCGGCCGTAGCAGCCGGCGTTGCCGGCCAGAGCGCCGCCGATCGTCCCGGGGATTCCGGAGGCGAATTCCAGGCCGCAGAGGCCGTCGGCCAGGGTCGCGGCGACCAGGCCGTCGAACGAAGCGCCCGCCTGCACCTCGATCGCGTCGCCGAACGGTCGCCACCCGGCGGCTTCCATCGTCAGCAGCGCGCCGCCGAAGCCGCGGTCGTCGGCCAGCACGTTGCTGCCGCCGCCGAGCACCCACCAGGGCAGCCCGGCTTCGATCGCAGCGCACTGGAACCGGAGCGCCTGTTCCGGGTTCTGGACCGGGCAGACCAGATCCGCCGCTCCCCCCACCTGCAGCGTCGTGAGCCTGGACAGGGGCAGGCCGCGGCGCACGGATTCCCGCAGTTGGGGCGGCAGCAGGTTCAGGAATCGATTCCCGGGGTCCATGGGCGGCCTTTCGCGCTCCGGTGGCGGCGGGGGCCGGACCACGATCGGCCCGGCGGCCCGGCGCGTCAACCCGTGTTGGCAATGCCCGGCGCCTTGCCGTAACATTTCGCGTTCGCGGCCGGGCTGTCCGTCCGCGCGGAACGCAGGGGAGCTGGCACTTGGCGATGACGGCAGCGCCGCGCGGTCCGGGGGAGGGCTCCGCGGGCAACCCCGGCGAGCGGCGCCTCCTGGGCACGGCGTTCGTCGCCTCGCTGGTCGTGCATCTGCTGTGCGTCCTGGTTTTTCGCAACGTGCCGGTGGACCTGGGCTCGGCGCGGCTGCAGCGGCGGGATTCCGAGATCGAGATCGCGCTGGAACCCGACCGGCCGGCGCGAGCCGACGAAGCCGCCCCGGCCGACGAGCCGGAGCGCGAGCGGATCTTCACGTCGATCCCGGAGCGGCTGGCCAGCGAGACGCCGCCGGTGGACGATCCGGACCAGCCGCAGTACCTGGCGATGTACCATGCGCTGGCGGCCAACCCCACCGTGGGCGCCGACGCGCTGCAGCCGAACGCGCCGCGCGCGACGGAGTCGCCGCAGGTGGCGCTGCGGCGCGAGGACCTGGCCAACGCTCCGGGCGTGAACCTGGCGGCCGCGTCGGCCCAGGTCCCGCAGCAGCCGCTGCGCGAGCCCACGCCGGCCGAGGCGGCGGCGGCCGCGCAACGCGAACGGGCGCAGCGGGAGCAGGAGCGCAAGCTGTCCCGCGACCTGGCGGCCGACGGGCAGGGCGCGCTGCCGGTGCCGCGCCAGGAGGAGACCGAGCCCGCGCCGGCGCGCGAGGAGTCGCCGGCGGCGACGCCGAAGCCGCTGGAGGACTGGTGGGGCGGGACCACCGCGCCGTCGGTGCTGCAGCGCGCCGACCGCGGCGCGCCGGGGGATCGCGGGATCGACTACGACCAGGACGCGAGCGGGCCGCAGACCAGCGGCGTCGCCCGCGTGGGCGACTTCAGCCTGAACACCTGGGAATGGAACTACGCGCCGTGGCTGCAGGCGTTCGGCAACACGCTCATGCGCAACTGGGTGGTGCCGGAGGGGCGCCGGCTGGGCCTGATCTGGGGCAAGACGGTCATGCGCGTGGTGGTCGAGCGCGACGGCCGGGTCAGCCTGGCGGAGATCCTCGAGACCGACGGCCACGAGTCGCTCCACAACGCGTCGCGGGCGGCGCTGCTGTCGTCATCGCCGCTGGCGCCGTTGCCGACGCACTTCCCGTTGCCGCATCTTGAGATACGGCTGACGATGTCAGTTCCTGAGCCGCCGCGCTGAAGCGGCGGACCGCGCCCGCGGCGGCGCCCCGAAAGGTCGCGCATGGACTTGTGGCACTGGATACTCGCCGGACGCTCGATGATGATCCCCATCGGGCTGGCCTCGCTGGTCGGATTGGCGGTGATCATCGAGCGGCTGCTCGTGCTGCGGCGCGGCCGGGTCATCGTGCCGGAGATCGCCGCGGCGGTCGATACGCTCGACAGCGGGCCCGACCTGTCGGTGGCCTACGCCATCTGCCAGGGGCGGCCGGGCCCGTTCGCGAACATCGTCCGGGCCGGGCTCGACCACGCCGAGAGCGACTGGACGGTGATCCGCGACGTGCTGCAGGAGGCGGGCCGCCGCGAGGCGACGCTGCTGACGCGGCGGCTGGGCGTGCTCGAGACGGTGGCCGCGGTGTCGCCGCTGCTGGGCCTGCTCGGCACCGTGCTGGGCATGATCCGCATCTTCGCGACGGTTTCGAGCGCGGGCATCGGCGACCCCGAGGCGCTGTCCGGCGGCATCAGCGAGGCCATGGTGACGACGGCTGCGGGCCTGTTCATCGGCATTCCGGCGCTGGTGGCCTACAACTGGCTGAACGCGCGCGCCGACCGCGTCATCTACGAACTGGAGAGCTACGCCTCGAAGCTGCTGGATTCGCTGCGCCGCCGCCGCCTGGGCGCCGACGAGCGGACGGGGCGGGCGTGAATTTCCGGTCGCCGCGGAAGGGGCGCAGCCTCGTGCTGAACGTCACGTCGCTCATCGACGTGATGTTCCTGCTGCTGATCTTCCTGCTGGTGACGTCCAGCTTCCGCCGGCAGCCCGCGGTGACGGTCGTGCTGCCGCGGTCGGCGACGGCCGAAGAGGCGGTCGATACGCCGGCGATCCTCTACCTGACCGGCGACGGACGCGTCTTCCTGGACGAGCGCGCCGTGACGGAAGCGGACCTGCCGCCGCTGCTGGCGCAGATGAAGTCGGACACGGGCGAGGATCGCATGGTCCTGCGCGCGGACGCGGCGGCGCAGCACGGCGACGTCGTGCGGCTGCTCGACGTGATCAAGCAGAGCGGTTTCACGCGAATCAGTCTTTCGGCCCGCTCGGCGGGCGGCGAATGACGGGAAAGAAGGCCCTCGTGCTGGACAGATGGCGGCCCAACAGGACGATGACCGCGTCGCGGCCGGCGGCGGCGCTGCTGGCGGCGGGCCTCGCGGCCTGGCTGGCGGGGTGCACGAGCGACCTGCCGAACCGCGTGGGCTCGGGGCTGGTCGACGACGATCTGGACCAGTCGCTGATCCAGCTGCTGGCGGCCGACGTCACGACCTGCCGCCCGCTGGCGGTGCAGGACCCGGCCGTGCCGGTGCATCGACAGCAGGTGCTCTACCTGGGCGAGCAGGAGGGCACGCGCTCGCGCATCCTCGCGAACTACGACTTCGCGGACATCGGCGACGAAACGCATCCGCACACGCTGTTCACGGCGGCGAACATCAGATCGGTGAAGCTGAGTCTGACGAAGCTGTCGCACTACGGCGACCTCACCCGCATCACCGCCGGCGGCGACACCGTCGCCCTGGATCTCTACTACGAGATCCGGCAGCTGACCGCGCCGTTCGACAGCACGCTCTACGCCGGCTATCCGGGCGCCCTGCCGCCGACCGGGACCACGATCCTCAACCAGGACGCGAACGTGCCCACCCCGGGAAACGAGCCGTTCCTGCGCCTGTTCGAGAGCGACTTCCTGGCCTGGGTCGATGCGGGAGCGGTGGTCGGTCTGGAGATCTCGCTCGGGGCGGCCTCCGACCGCGCGCTCGTCGGCTACGCGGCACGGGAGCTCTTGCGCTACTCGGAGCTCGACGACGTCGCGGTCGGGACGGTCGTGGCTCCGAATTTCGTGGTCGAGTTCGAGGACAACTCGATCGTCAACTTCCTGCTGCCCCCGGTGGCGGACACGTCCACGTTCCACGAAGTGGGCGCTCCGCCCGCCGGCGCGACGGACGGCATCCTGCTGCGCACCTGCCTGCGCTCGTACCCGGCGTTCGACTTCGACTTCTCCGCGCTGCCGGACGACGTGCTGATCAACCGCGCCGTCCTGCGGCTGACCAACGACCGCGACGTCGCGTTCGGGAACGACGAGGCGGTCGTCGTCGCGGAGATCGACTCGACGAAGCTCGCGGCCGCGGCGGCGTTGCCGCTCGCGGAGATGACGGCGGCCTGCTACGTCATCACCGGACAGGCGAGTCTCGATCCGACGGTGAGCAGGCATCTGGAGTTCGACGTGACGACGCTCGTGCAGCGCCTGGTGAACGACGTCTACGCCGGGCCGCGGGCCATTGTCCTGGCGGCGGGCGAGGACGCCTTTCCCAACTACGACCTGGCGGCCGTGGACCCGGACTTCTACTTCACGGAGTTCCGGTTCCTGGGCACGGCGGCCGCGGACAGCCTGCGGCCGCGCCTGCAGATCACCTACAGCCGCCGCAGTGAGCGGCTCGGAGGCGCGGAATGACCCGCACGAGGATGCTGGCGGCGCTGATCGTGATCCTGGCGCCCGTCGGGCTGGCCGGCTTCGCGGACCGTGCGGACGCGCAGACGCCGTTCGCGCTGCAGAGCGTCGGTCAGCGGTTGGCTGACGGTGACGCCCGCATGCTCGGGCGGGGTGGCTGGGGGCTGGCCGTCGCCGACAGCCTGCACCCCGGTTTCAAGAACCCCGCGTCCACCGCGGTGGCGCGGCAGGTCGGCCTGACCCTGACCGGGTACGGCGAAACGGCCGACCATGACTCGCCGAACGCATCGCGCGGCACCTACCGGACGTACGTGCCGGACGCGCGCGCGGTGGTGCCGGTGATCAAGGGCGAACTGGCGTTCTGCGCCGGCTTCAAGCTCGAGCGCGGCACGTCCTGGCACACGAAGGTGGACTCGACGTGGTCCATCTGGGACCAGACCCTGAGCGGCTCCGAGCAATTCGAGCGGGAGGGCTCGACGTTCAAGGTGCCGCTCGGGCTGGCCTGGCGCGCGCACGAGGCGCTGACCGCGGCTGTGACGCTCAACCTCGAGCGGGGCTCGCTGCGGGAGACGCTGGCCGCCTACTTCGACACGCCGGCCGGGCACTCGGGCGTCCCCCTCTACCGCTCGGTGATCGCCGTGGCGGAGGACCAGTTCAGCGGCACCTCGGCCACGCTGGCGGCGCTGGCGACCCCGGCCCGCGACGTGCGGGTGGGCGCGACCTTGACCGGGGAGCACACCGTGAGCGGGCGGCGCAAGAGCGAACTGGGCGGTGTGGCGGCGCGCACGTTCACCGATTTCGAGTTGCGGCGCCCGGCCGAGCTGGCGCTGGGCCTGGCCGCCGGGGTTGGCGATCGCTGGGAAGCCGGCCTCGACGTTCGCCGCCAGGACTGGCGCCGCTTCGCGGCTCCGGCGGCCTGGCTGGCGCAGCCGGGCTGGCAGGACGAACTGGTCTGCGAGCTGCAATGGGGCGCCGGCGTGGAGCGCCGCCGCCCCACGGCGCGTCGCGCGGGCTGGGCGAACCTTCCCCTGCGCTTCGGGGTGAACTGGCACCGCTGGCCGTACCGGGTCGGCGGCAGCGAGGTGATCGAGCGTTCCCTCAGCGTCGGCACGGGCTTCCCGTTGCGCGGCGAGGCGGGAACGCTGGACGTCGGCCTGACCTGGGGCCGGATCGGCGACGGCGGCGACAACGGCCTGTCGAGCACCTACCTGCGCCTGGCGGTCTCGGTGACGGGGCTGGAAGCCTGGTGGTAGAATGACGACGGGTGAGGCGAACGGCCCGGACGGCGCGAGGCGGCCGGGCGGGATCGACAGAAAGCGGGGAACGATGCGGCGGATGACGGTGGTGTGCGCGCTGGCGGCGGCGACCCTGGTCGCGACCGGCGGCTGCAGGGACGGCAAGAACGCCAAGGCCGGCGGCGACAAGAAGCCGCTGACCCCGATCGAGAAGTTCGCGGACCGGATCAATCGCGTCCCCGGCGCGGAGCTCGAGCCGACGCTGCGCCGGCTGGCCGCGGGCGGACCGCCGGAAAACGCATACGCCTCCTACCTGCTGGGCAACCGCTTCTACGTGGCCGCCGGCGACACCGCGCTGGCGCGCGGCTGGAAGGACCCGGCGGTCACCGCGCTGCTCGACAGCGCCGAGACGAGGTTCATGGCCTCCATCGCCGCCGACAGCACCCTGTTGGAGCCGATGGTCAACCTCGGTTCGCTGTGGGACGACCGCGCCGAGCAGTCGAACCAGCAGGTCGAGCGCGTGGAACTGGGCCTCAAGGCGGAGGGTTTCTACCGCCTGGCCCTGCGCGTGGATCCGACCGACGAGAAGGCGCGCTGCAACCTCGGTTCGCTGTTCCTGCGTCAGCGCAAGCACTCGCAGGCGCTGGCCGAGTTCAAGCGGGTTCTGGTCGACCACCCCCGCAGCGCGCTCGCCCACTACAACTTCGCGATCATGTTCGCCGAGGCGAAGATCTACCGCGAGGCGCTGGCGGAGTGGGAACTGGCGGTCAAGTACGATCCCGACGGCGACATCGGCGCGCGCTCGGCCGAGAACATCAAGATCGTGACCGACCTGATGAACGCGCCCGAGCCGCCGCTGGGCCAGTGAGCTTCCCGCTGCCTCTGCCGGGACCCCTGCGCCGGGAGCTGCCGCCCGGCACGGGGGTCCTGCTCGGTCTGAGCGGCGGCGTGGACAGCGCCGTGGCGCTGGCGGTGCTCCAGGAACTCGGCTGCCGCGTCGAATGCGTCACGTTCCGCAACTTCTGCTACGCCGAGCAGCAGGACGCGGCCGGCGAGCGGTCCTGCTGCTCGCTGGACGCCATCGAGCAGGCGCGGCGGCTGGCCGCGGACGCCGGCGCCCCGCACTGGGTCGGCCCCCTGGTCGAGCCGTTCCGCCGGCGCGTCATCGACCCGTTCGTCGCCGAGTACGCGCAGGGGCGCACGCCCAATCCCTGCCTCGCCTGCAACGAAACGGTGCGCTTCCCGGAACTGGTCCGCCTGGCCGCCCGGCAGGGCTGCGCCTTCGCGGCGACCGGGCACTACGCGCGCGTCGACCGCGAGGGTTCGGCGCCTCGCCTGCGCCGCGGGCTGGACCCGGCCAAGGACCAGTCCTACTTCCTGCACCGGCTGGACCCGGCGCTGCTGGGCTCGCTCGTCTTCCCGCTGGGCTGGCACACGAAGGACGACGTGCGCGCCGCGGCGCGCGCGCTGGGACTGCCGGTGGCCGCCCGGCGCGACAGCCAGGAGATCTGCTTCGTGCCGGACGATGACCGGACCTTTCTCTTCGCGGGCGCGCGAAGCGAGGCGGTCGCGGCGGCGACGACCCCGGGCGCGATCGTCGACCGCGGGGGACGGGTGCTCGGCGCGCACCGAGGGCTGGCGCACTACACGGTGGGGCAGCGCAAGGGACTGGGCGTGTCGTCGCCGGCGCCGCTGTATGTGCTGGCGCTGGAGATGAAGACGAACCGACTGGTCGTCGGCCCGCGCGAAGGGCTGCTGACGCGGCGCCTGGTCGCCGACCGGTTCGTCGCGCAGGCGCCCGGCTTCCCGGATCGCTGGCCGGACGGGGCCGACGGCGCCTGGGCGGCGCTCAGGCCGCTGGCGCAGGTGCGGCACCGCCATGCCGGCACGCCGATTGCCGCGTGGCGGCGCGACGGGGATCACCTGGAGGTGCGGCTGGCCGAGCCCGTGGCCGGCGCCGCGCCCGGACAGGGACTGGCGCTCTACGACGGGGACGCGGTGCTGGGCGGCGCCCGCCTGCGGGAAGCCGGCGGCGACGGGACGGAGGAGATCTGATGGGCGGCAAACCGAAGCGGAGCGCGCGAGGGCGGCGGGCGTTCGCCGCGCTGGCGGCGGTGGCGGCGTTGGCGACGATCGCGGTGCTGGCCGGCCCGCGCCTGGTGCCGGCCGACCGGCTGGCGACTCGGGCAGCCGACGCGCTGGCGGCGGCGACAGGCGCGCGCGTGGCGGTGGCGTCGGCGTCGGCCACCCTGGTCGGCGGGCCCGGGCTGCGGCTGCAGGGCGTGACGCTCGATGCGAGTCCTGCCTGGCAGGCGACGCTCGAGACGGTCGAGGTGTCGTTGGCCGTGGCGCCGCTGCTGCGGAGGGCGCTGGTCGTCGATCGACTGGCGGGCGCCGGGCCGGCGGCCGCCATGCTGGCGCGCGGTCGCCCCCTGACGTTGACGTCGTTCATGTTCGAAGGAAGCGGGCTGGGCCTGGACCTGGCGACGGGCCCCGGCGCGGCCGTCCCGTGGCCGGCGGACCTGGGCGGGGG
>VGXH01000002.1 GCA_016873405.1 bacterium | reverse complement strand
CCGACTTGGCGCAGCCCATCAGGTGCTCCACGCGCACGTCCTTCGCCGACTTGACGCCGGAGAAGTCCCATTGCATGCAGCCGTTGTCGATCGAGGTGCGGAAGGTCATCGCGGTGCGGCCGGTGCCGAACAGCGGCCGGGCGTGCATGGAGGCGGCCCACTCGTCGTGCGCATCCTGATGGCATTCGATGCAGGAGTCCGAGTTGTAGCGGGCCACCAGTTCGGCGATCGAGTTGGCCTTGGGCAGCGCCGCCAGCGTCTTGTCGCGCCCGACGCCGGATGCCGCCGGCGCGCCGAACGCCGCGCCGGCCAGGCCTGCCGCGCAGAGCAGGGCCACGGGCACCAGCTTCCTGAGGGTCATGTCGCCGCTCCTCGCAGTTGGGGTCGATCGGATCCGGATGCGGTTGGTGGACCGCCGCGCCGCAGGAGGTCGGCCGGCGCGGCGGCCCTGTCGGCTGCATCGGATCAGCAGCCAGCCATCCCGGCCCGCGGCTTGTCGACGGTGATGTCGGCGCCGGGCTTGAGGTTCTTGGCCTTGCCCTTGGGTGTCAGCACGGTGATCGTGCTGTCGGTGACGCCGATGATCATCGACTTGCCGATCAGGACTTCCTTCTCCACGCGGACCACGCGCAGGGGCAGCCCTTCCTTCATCCACTGCGGCTTCTCGAACTTGACGTTGACGACGACGGTGTCCGCCGCGACCGACCGCACCTGACAGGGCAGCGGGGCGGCCGTTGCCGCCGCGACACCGACCGCCGCCAGGATGATGACGAATGCCAGACGCCTGAACATGGGAAACTCCTTGTCGGTGATGAGCGCCGTTCGCGCCGGGCCACCGGCCGGCGGCGCGCGACGAACCGGGCCTTACGGGGCCCGACGCCGGTGGGCACAAGCCCGCAGCCACAATGGTATCGGCGCCGGAGGCGAGTCGAAAATGAATGATCCGCATGGCCGCCATGCCCGGCGGGCATGCGGCCATGCGGATCCAGGCGGCCCGGCGCAGCGACGCGCCCGCCGCGCCCATCAGCGCACGAGCGTCAACTTCCGCGCGACCTGGCGTCCCTCTGCCGCCAGCCGGCACAGGTAGCTGCCCGAGGGCAAGGCCCGGCCCGCATCGTCGCGGCCATCCCAGGGCACGCGGTGCTCGCCCGCCTCCAGATCGCCGTCGGCCAGCACGCGCACCAGGTGGCCGCGCAGGTCGTACAGCTCCAGGCGCACCGCGCCCGGCGCCCCCAGCGCGAAGCTGATCTCGGTGCGCGGATTGAACGGGTTGGGCGCGGCCGTCAGGCGCCGCGGCGACGGCACCTGGTCGCCCGCGTCCGCCACGTACGGCAGCAGCCAGTCCAGCGAGCGCTGCATCAGCGTCGCCCGCGCGGTGGGGTTGTTGATGGCCTCGAACCCGAATCCCAGGTACACCACGCGGTGGCTACCGTTGTCCGCGCGGATGGCGGCCGTGTAGGTCGGGCTGTAGATCAGGCAGGCGCTCGCGCCGGCGCCGCGCGGGCTGATGGCGTCGGGATAGGTCTGGTTGTTCGCGCCGTCGCCGCCGCTGATGGTCAGCGTGAGTCCGCCGCCGATGGGGTCGCCGGCCACGCCCGTGATCGACATGTCGTTGGTGTCGTCGCGCACGAAGTTCGCGTGCAGGTACGTGTTGTACCAGGCCAGCGCGGCGCCGCCTTGGTCGGCCATCTCCCAGCCGATCTCCTGGCCCGTGATGAACAGCCTGCCGCCGCCGTCCAGGTACTGTGTCAGCGCCGCGCGGTCATCGGCGTCGACCGTCGGGTAGGACAGGCCGCACTGCCAGACGACGATGTCGAACTCAGCCAGTTCGGCGCCCGTGACCGGCGACGCGGACCGGTCCCAGGTCCCGAAGGTCTTGCCCGCGGCCGCGATCGCCGGCGCGAAGTACTGCGTCTCGAACGTGGCGGCGCCGTCGTCATCCACCAGGAGGACGCGCCGGTCCGGCGTGATCACCTTGTAGCGCAACTGGCGGTCCGGCGTGCCGGCGCTGTTCGCGTGCATGGTGAGGATCACCGTGCCCTCGCCGCCGGTGGCGGCGTCGATCGTCAGGTTGAACAGGGCGCGCTCGCCCGGAGCCAGGGGGATCGTCGCGCTGCCCACATCCTGGCCATCATAGCTCAGATGCGCGGTCCAGCCCGCCGGCAGGCCGGCGGTGTCCAGCGATACCACGTAGGTGTCGGGGTTCAGGCCGGCGTTGAACAGCCCGATCTCGCCGAAGGCGTGCGCGCCGTGCTTGATGGCCGTGCGTGTGCCCAGCGCGTAGTAGCGCAGCGCGTGGGGCGGCACCGGGCGCGAGTTGGTGGTCTGCAGGATGCTGCGGTCAAGGTCGTTCTGCACGAACGCCACCAGGCGCAGGCGGGACTGGTTCCAGGTCGGGTCGACCGCGAAGTTGAGCGTCACCTGCTGCGTCTGGCCGGCCTGCGAGATGGTCAGCGGCTGGTCCGGCAGCATGTCGCGCAGGACGTCGTTGTACTCGGTGGGGCCGTCCATGACTTTGTTCTCGACGACGGCGACCCGCAGGTACGTCTGGCTGATGTCGGCCAGCGGCTGCTCGAGCTGCAGGTCCACCGTCACGAAGGCGCTGCCCACGTCCAGCGAGAAGGCGCTGATGCGCATGGCCAGCGGCGTCGCATCGTCGAGCAGGCCGCGCACGACCGGGTCGTAGACGCTGCCGTTGATGGCGTCGGTGCCGGCGCCGGAGATGGTGGTAACGCCGTTGAACTTCAGGGTCGGGAAGCCGTCCATCCCGTAGTAGCCGATGCGCGCGTCGGCGTCGGGACAGGACAGACCGCCGCTCGAGGCGAAGTACTCGACGGCGTCCACTTCGGTCGCGTCATAGCGGGAGAGCATCACGGCCACGCCGGCACGGGCGCGGGGACAGTAGCCTCACCACGTGGCTCCGCCCTCTTCGATGAAGACCGAGCGCGGGACCTGTGCAAACGCAGGCACGGCCGCCAGCAGCAGCAGGGAGACGGCGATTATTCGGCGGGTGTTCATGTGGTGCCTCCAGGATGCGGGCGGCAAGACGGGGGCGCCGATGGCGCCCATGCCCCGTGATCGTAGAAGAGTCGATGAACACGCGCAATCGAATTCGGTCGGGCCGCTGCCGCAGGGGCGGCGCGGCCGCCGGCAAAGCCGGCTCTGTCACGTTCTCGTGACCGATCAGATCCCCTCGAACAGCGCGGTCGAGAGGTAGCGCTCGGCCAGGTCCGGCAGCACGACGACGATCGTCTTGCCGGCGAAGGCCTCGTCCACGGCCAGTCGCGCCGCCGCGGCCACGGCCGCCCCGCACGAGATGCCGACCAGCAGGCCCTCCTCGCGCGCGACGCGGCGCGCGGTCTCGATGGCTTCGGCGCTGGAGACGCGCTCCACGCGGTCGACCATCGCCAGGTCCAGGGTGTCGGGGATGAAGCCGGCGCCGATGCCCTGGATCTTGTGCGGCCCGGGCTGCAGCGGCTGGCCCGAGAGCTTCTGCGTGATGACCGGCGACTCCTCCGGCTCCACCGCGACCGACAGGATGGCCTTGCCCATCGCGCGCTTGATGTAGCGCGAGACGCCGCTGATCGTGCCGCCGGTGCCCACGCCGGAGACCAGCACGTCGATGGCGCCGTCGGTGTCGTTCCAGATCTCCGGTCCGGTCGTCTGCTCGTGGATGGCGGGGTTGGCCGGATTGCGGAACTGCTGCGGCAGGAACCAGCGCGCGGGGTCCGAGGCGGCGATCTGCTCGGCCTTCGCGACGGCGCCCTTCATCCCCTCGGCGCCCGGTGTCAGGATCAGCGTGGCTCCGAGCGCCGCCAGCACGCGCCGCCGCTCGAGGCTCATCGTCTCGGGCATCGTCAGCGTGATCGGGTAGCCGCGCGAGGCGGCCACGAACGCCAGCGCGATGCCGGTGTTGCCGCTGGTCGGCTCGATGATCTCGATGCCCGGCCGCAGCGCGCCGCGCTTTTCCGCGTCCCAGACCATGTTCGCCCCGATGCGGCACTTGACCGAGAAGGCCGGGTTGCGGCCCTCGACCTTGCCCAGGAGGGTGGCCCTGGCGCCGGGCGCGACGCGGTTCAGGCGGACCAGCGGCGTGTTGCCGATGGAGGCGGGGGTGTTGTCGTAAATCTTTGCCATTTCGAGGCCTCCGGAGAAAGACCAGTCCCTACAGACATTATCGACGAATTGCGGCAGGTCGCTAGATGGAGAAGTCGACCAGCCCGCGCCGCCGCGCCGCCGCCTCGCGCGAGCGCTCGACCAGGTCGGCGACCGTCAGCGCCGCGAGCGGCGAAGCTCTCAGCGACGCCGACAACGGAACGACCCCCGCGCCGAGGCCCGGGGGTCGTTCACCTGCAGGTTCCTTCCGGGCCGCCCGGCTCCGGGAAAGCCGGAGCCTACAGCATGTCCTTCAGGTTCTTCATCGGGCGCACGCGGACCGAGCGCGAAGCCGGACGGGGCTTCTGCTTGACCATCTCGCCGGTGAAGGGGTTCTTCACGAGCTTGCCGCCCGCGATCGCCGGCTTCTTGACCAGCGTCAGCTTCATCAGGCCGAGGTAGTTGAACGCGCCGTGCTTCTTGACGGACTTCGTCATGATCTCGGTCAGCGTGTCGCACACACCCACGACATCCTTGCGGGTCATGCCGGTCTTGGCCGCGATCTCGCGGTAGATCTCGCCCTTCGTGGGCGGCTTGTTGCCGGCCGGGGCCTTCTTCGCGGGGGCCTTCTTGGCCGCAGCCTTGGTCTTCTTCTTCTGAGCCATTGCGCCTGTTCCTCCTTAAGTTGGCGCCGACGGAAGCCTGTGGGCTTCCACGAACGACGGGAATCTAGCGCATTCCAGCGCGAGGTGTTACAAAAATCCGCGTCTGGAAGCCATTTTTTCGACGTCGGCGGCGCCCCGCGGATCATCGGCCGCGGACGGCTGTCGTCCGCGCGGCGACCGGGTCGGCGCCGATGGCTTGATCCTCCGCCTCACGACCGCCATCCCCACGCGCGGCAGCGGCCCGATTCGGAGCGCTGGTCGGAGCATGCGGACCCCGCACACCTGCTTGTTCCGTCGCCGACAATCCGCCCGTGGCCCGTGAGCGGGGACCGCGATCCGGTGGGGCCGCTCGCAAGCGCTCACCGATGCGCCGGCGTGGCGATCGTGCAGATGGCCCGGTCGCGGGCGTCCGGCCGGCGTGGACCCTCCCGCCACCGCGGACCGGCCTGGGCCGCCGATCGATGAGAGCGCCGACGAACCGACGGCTGGGAATCTTGCCCGCGTGTTCGATTCAACTCTCTGTCATCATTTGACTTGACGTGTCGCCCCGTATTCTGACCTTTCATGGCTGCGTCGAATGTTGATATGGTGCTAATTTCATCAATAATAGTCCCTTGGGGATTGAAACCAACCCGCGCAGGTGCTACGATATTGCAGCAGTGGTAGGACGGGGGCACCGTCCTGTCGTCGCTCACGCCACCAAGGAGTGCACTTATGAAGAAGTTTGCGGTCGTTCTCAGCGTCGTGGCCATCGCCGCCTTCCCGGTCATGGCCGGAGCGTCCATGCTGCTCGTCGAGCAGTTCAATTACCCCAATGGCAACCTGGTCGGCAACGGCGGCTGGACCGCCCACAACGCCGGGGGTTCAGCTCCCATCCAGCTTCTGGACGGCCAGGCCATTCTCTCGCAGGGCAGCGGTTCGCGCGAAGACGCCAATGTCCCGTTTCCGGCTCGGGGCGCCGCTGACGTGACCTACGCGGCTTTCAAGGTCAAGGTGCCGTCGGCCGCGACGCTCGGCGCCGGCGACTATTTCGCCCATTTCCGGTCGGCGACGTTCCTCTACCCGGCGCGTGTCTACATCGCGGCCCCGTCCGGCGGCGGCGACTTCCGCTTCGGCCTGAGCACGACCTCGAGCGGCACGACGCCCATCGTCTATTGGCCCACCGGTCTCGGCTTCAACCAGGAGTACCTCGTCGTGACCTCGTACAATGCTGCAACCAGCACGACGAGGCTGTGGGTCGACCCGGTCGCTGAAGCCAGCCCGAGCATCACCAGCACCGGCGGCTCTCCCGGCGACCTCATCAACTCGTACGCGTTGCGTCAGGGCTCCGGCTCGACGTCGATCCAGCACGTCAGCGGCATCCTGGTGGGCACCTCGTTCGCCGACGTGGTCGGCGGCGCGGTTGCGACCGAGAATTCGACGTTCGGCGGCGTCAAGGCGCTGTTCCGCTGATATGGAGTGACCCAAGTCGAGGGCCGCCTTCCCTCAGGGGGAAGGCGGCCCTCGTTGCCCCCACCACTCACACCCGGCAGCCTGCACGGCACCCTTGACTCCAGATGGCGGGAACCGGATGATGGATCGGCGCCATCATCCGCCCCCGCCTGGGTCCGCTTCGAGGGTTGCCGTGTCTCGTCTGTCCAGAACCAATGGTCTCGCAGGCCGCCTCCTGGTCGGCGTGCTGGTGGCGATCGTTCCCGTCGCGGAGACATCCGCCGCCGAAGCGCCCCTGCCCCCCTCCCTCTGCGGCCACGACGAGCGCGAGCAAGGCGCCGGCGCCTGCCCGCAGGAGACCCACTTCAAGGCCGGCGTGACCAGCGGCGAGCAGCACCTGATGATCGGCGGCCAGACCTGGGGCTGCGACTCGGAGTGGGCCGCGTCGTTCGAGTTCGACCTCGGGCCGGTGCCCGCCGGCGCGCCCGTGCACAGCGCCGTGCTGGTGGTCCGCAAGACCGGCTGCTCGGACGACTCCGAGGGCTTCACGTACCTGGGCGCCTACGCGTACGATCCGGTCGGCCCGGAGGTCCCGGTCGCCCGCGACGACCTGACGCCGGAGACGGCGCTCGACATCCTCTATCCGCCGGCCGCCAACACGGACCTGTCGTTCGACGTGACCGCGGCCGTGCAGGGGTGGGTGGCCGCCGGCGCCGCCAAGGCCGGGCTGCTGGTGGCCCCGGTCTATCCGGAGATCGGCTACGAGACCTGGATCTCCGTCGGCGGTTGCGCCTACACGGCGCCCCCGCGGCTGGTCATCACCTACGACGGCGCGGTCGCCGCGCAGACGACCACCTGGTCGCAGCTCAAGGCCGTCTGGCGCTGACCGGCGCCCGCGACCGGCCACCCCTGCCGAGGAGTCCATGGCACGCGCTGTCGACAGCACCGCCGCCGCCCGCGACCCCGCCGAGAGCGCCGCCGCCGCGGCCGCCCGCGAGGCGCGTCGCGAGAAGTCGGCCGTCGCGCTCAGCTCGGTCTTCGCGGCCGTCGCGCTGACCGCGCTCAAGGGCGTCGTCGGCGTGCTGACCGGCTCGCTGGGCATCCTGGCCGAGGCCGTGCACTCGGCCCTGGACCTGGTCGCGGCGTTCACCACCTGGGTGGCGGTCCGCGCCGCGGACCGGCCGGCCGACCGCAACCACCCCTACGGCCACGGAAAGATCGAGAACCTCTCGGCCCTTTTCGAGACGCTGCTGCTGCTGGCGACCGTGATCTGGATCGTCTGGGAGTCCGTGCAGCGGCTGCTGAATCCCGGCACGCACGTCGAGGTGACCTGGTGGGCGTTCGGCGTGATGGGCGTCTCCATCGCGGTGGACGTCTCGCGCTCGCGCCGTCTGGACGCCGCCGCGCGCAAGCACCGCTCGCAGGCGCTGGAGGCGGACGCGCTGCACTTCCGCACCGACATCTGGTCCTCGTGCGTGGTGATCCTGGGCCTGGGCCAGGTGCTGTTGGCGCGCGCGGTGCCGCAGCTGTCCTTCCTCGAGCACGGCGACAGCATGGCGGCCCTGGCGGTGGCCGCCATCGTGGCGATGGTCAGCCTGCGCCTGGGCTGGCGCTCGCTGCAGGCGCTGCTGGACGCCTCGCCGCGCGGCGGCGAGCGCGAGACGATCGAGCGCGAGGTTTCCGCCCTGGCCGGCGTGATCGACGCCCACGACATCCGGATCCGCGCCTCGGGCGGGACCTGGTTCGTGGATATGCATGTGACGGTCGGCGGCGACATGACCGTGCGCCGTTCGCACGACCTGACCGAGCAGATCGAGGAGCTGGTGCGCCGGGTCCTGCCGGGCTCCGACGTGACGGTGCACGTGGAGCCCGCGGACGACGGCGGGGATTGACCGCGGGAGCGACCCCGTCCGCGCCCGGCGGGCGCGCGGCGGCGGCGGCGGCGATCCGGCGCCATATTGTGGGGCAGTCCCCGAACAACGGACCGGCAAGGAGCGTGGAGCATGCGCAAGATCGTGGTGGGCATCCTGGTCGTGGTCGCCGTCGCACTGGCGGCCTGGGTGCTGTCGCTGAACCAGAAGCTGGGCCAGAGCCGCGCCGACTTCGCGACGCTGCAGGCCGAGGAGCAGGCCACCAGCGCGCGCTACGCCGCCGCGATCGACGAGGTCGTCTCGATCCAGGAGAGCCTCAAGGAGATCGACCTCGGCGAGCACGGCACGCAGGCGTTGCAGACCGAGCTGGCGCAGGAGCAGAACCTGTCGCAGGACCGCGGCGAGCAGACGATGGCGCGCATCGCCGAGATCAAGGCCGGCGTCGAGCGCGCGAACGACCGCATACGGGAACTGGAGGAAAAGCTGCAGCAGGGCGACGTCAAGATCGCCGGGCTGGAGAAGCTCATCAGGGGCCTGCGGCAGACGGTGGCGGAGAAGGAGCAGGAGATCGCCGCCCTGACCACGCGCGTGGGCGAGCTGCAGACGCAGGTGGCCGGGCTCCAGACCGAGGTGGCCGTCGGCCAGGAGACGATCCGCCGGCAGGACGAGACGATCCAACAGCAGACCGCGTCGCTGGAGCAGTCTCGCCAGCGGCTGGGCACGGTCTACTACGTGATCGGCACGAAGAAGGAGCTGTCGCGCCAGGGTTTGGTCGAGTCCAAGGGCGGCCTGCTCGGCATCGGCCGCACCGTGCGTCCGACCGGCCGCACCGAGGGCGGCCAGTTCACGGCGCTGGACACCGACCGGGCGACCTACATTCCCATCGACGCGAAGAAGGCCAAGGTCGTCAGCGCCCAGCCCGCCGACAGCTACGCGCTGGAGGTCAACGGCGAACAGATGGCCCTGCGCATCCTGGACAAGGAAGCGTTCCGGGCCGTCAAGCACGTCATCATCATGAAGGACTGAGCCGGTCCCGCGGCCGGATCGCCTCAGGTCGCCCGCGCGGTGGCGCACGGCGCGGCGCGGCGCGGGGGGGGGCGGGGGCCCGCCACTGGACGCCGCGCGGCGCGCGGACTAGACTGTCGGCGTCGGGAAGTCCCGCCATCGCCACCAGTCAGCCCCGGGGGGAAGCTGAAGTCATGAACCGCCGCCTGCTCCTGACCGTCGTCGGGGCCGCCGTCCTGTGCGGCCTGGTTGCCGCCTGCGCCACGGTGCCCATCACCGGTCGTCGCCAGCTCAGCCTGATCCCCGAGAGCCAGATGAACGCGATGAGCTTCTCCCAGTACGACCAGGTGCTGAAGGAGAGCAAGCTCAGCCAGGACGCCGCCGCCACGGCGCAGGTCAAACGCGTGGGCGCGAAGATCCAGGGCGCGGTCGAGCGCTACTTCCATCAGCAGGGGATGTCGCACGAGCTGGAGGGCTACGCCTGGGCGTTCAACCTGATCGAGAGCGACCAGAAGAACGCCTGGTGCATGCCCGGCGGCAAGGTCGCCTTCTACACCGGGATCCTGCCGGTCTGCAGGGACGACACGGGCATCGCCGTGGTCATGGGCCACGAGGTGGCGCACGCCATCGCGCGGCACGGCAGCGAGCGGATGAGCCAGCAGCTGGCGCTGCAGCTGGGCGGGCTGGCGTTGTCCGAGGCGATGAGTTCGAAGCCCGAGCAGACGCGCAACCTGTGGATGGGCGTGTTCGGGCTGGGCGCGCAGGTGGGCGTGATGCTGCCGTTCAGCCGCCAGCACGAGAGCGAGGCCGACCGCCTGGGCCTGATCTTCATGGCGATGGCGGGCTACGATCCGCGGGAGGCGCCGAAGTTCTGGGAGCGCATGGCCGCCGGCGGCGGCGCGGCGCCGCCCGAGTTCCTCAGCACCCATCCCTCCGACGAGACGCGGGTCCAAAAGCTGGGCGAGTACATGGCCGAGGCCCTGCCGTACTATCAGCCGCGTTGAACGGGCGCGACTCCGGTTCGGCAAGGTACCCGTGCCACGAGTGTAAGTTGTTGCGAAACAACATGATGTATGAGTGGATCTGGTTGCCAATTGTTTAACAAATAATTTGACCGCCGCCGGTCTGTTTGCTACGCTCCCACCGACAGGCTAGGCAATTCTCGGAGGGACACCCATGGCCCACGATCCCGGCGGCGGCTACCGCGGGCACGAGCCCCGGATCACGATCTTCCATTGCCCGCGCTGCTGCGGGCAGACGGCCGCGGCCGCCGGACACGGCTGCCGCCTGGTGGAGTGTTGCGAGACCGAGGTCGATGGCTCGCGCCTGGCCGCGGCCTACCTCGACGGGGCCGACGGCGTCCTCGTGCTGGGCTGCCTCGGCCGCGCCTGCCTGAAAGCCTGCGGCGACCTCGACGCGTTCCGGCACATCCACGACGGCACGCTCGCGCTGCGGCAGCTGGGCGTCGAGCCGGCGCGCCTGCAGCGCCGGTGGCTGTCGCCGCGCGAGGCCGCGCGCATCCCGGCCATCCTCGTGGCGTTCCGCCGCCGCCTGCACGTGCTCGGGCCGCGACCGCCGCGGCCGGCCGCGCCGCCTCCCGCCGAGGCGATGACGGTGACCGGGCGCTGAGCGCCGCCGCCGAACCTGGCGCGCGCCGCCCGTCGCGGCGCCGGCATCCCCGCTCAGCGCCGCGGCAGGGGATCGCCGGGCTCCCGGCCGACGGCCGCCGCCGAGCAGGCCTCGCGGACCTGTGCACGCAGCAGTTCGGAGGCCGGGTAGCGAGCGAGCGTCTTGTACTTCCCGTCCAGTTGGTGGGTCAGCCCGAGGGACATGGCGGCCAGGAACAGGGGAACCAGGTACGGCAGGAAGCGTCGCCGGCCCGCCCGGGCCAGCAGCGAGCTGCAGCCGACAGCTCCGGCGGCGACGACCACGCAGAAGCCCAGCGAGGCCAGATAGAGATGGTTCAGGTTGAGCCACTGGCCGGCCTCGGTGTGCGCGAGGAACGGAAGCAGGGTGATGTAGGTCCAGGCGAGGAAGAAGCGGATGGCGCGGCTGCCGAAGACGAACCCGAAGAAGCTGTAGGAGACGATGGCGATGGTCAACCCGAAGCGGATCCAGGTCCGCGCGGCGAACAGCCATTCCAGCCAGAACGGCGCGGTTTCCAGCAGCGGGCTCTTCTGCAGCGGGAAGAGCATCAGGACCAGGTAGCGGAACAGGTTCTTGATCGACAGCGGCGAGAAGCGCGTCTGCTCGACCTGCTGTCCGAAGACGGTCGCCTGTTCGAAACCCCAGCGCGCCTGGCCCAGGTAGAAGGCCGCGCCGACGGCGACGAAGATCAGGAGGTCGGGCGACCACACGGGTCGCCCGCGACGCCGGTGGAAGAACGCCTTGTACGCGACCAGGCACGACACCAGGGAGAACGACGACGCCCGCGTCAGCCCCGAGACCAGGAACAGCGCCAGACCGGCGAGGAACAGCGGCGAGCGCAGTCGTCCCTCGCGGCGGAAATCGTTGCGGATGAAGAAGTAGAGCACCAGCAGGTGCAGCAACGCCAGCAGCAGGCTCTCCTGGGCGTGGACGGTCGTGAACACGCGACCGTAGCTGCCGACGCCCAGGGCGAAGAGCACGGCCGCCACGACGGCCAGTCCCCGCCGCGGGAACAGCATGTTCACCAGCATGTAGACGACGAACGAGCTCAGCGCGTGGATCAGCAGGTTGATCGCGAGGTAGCCCGTGGTGTCCAGGCCGAACTGGCGGTACTGGGCCAGGAACGCCAACTGGAGCAGCGGCTGGCTGAAATAGAAGCCGAGGTGCCCGAACACCGCGTCCGGATCGCGCGACAGCGCGTGGGCGTCGCAGATGACCAGGGCATCGGCGCCGTCCCACAGCGGGGTGGTGGTAAGTCGGCCGAACGCCGCGAACACCGTTGCCAGCATCAGCAGGAATATCGGCCCATGGGCTTTGAGAATCTTCATGTCGGCGCTAATAATAACCCTCCGGACGTCGCCGCGGCAATGGACACCGGCGCGACGTTTCAGTTATGCCCTTGGAATCCCCGCCCGTCCCGGCGCCGGTCGTGGTCTCCGGGGCGAGCCGAAAGCAGGAGGAGACGGTATGGCATCCCGCGGACGGTCGTCGACGGGCCCGGCGGACTTGCCTCGACCGGCGGCAGGCCGGTGGCGGCGCCCCGGGCGGCTGCCGGGGTTCCTGGGGGCGGCCGCCCTTGCCGCGGCCCTGCCCCTGGCCGCCGCGGAGGGGCCGGCCCCGGTGCCCGGGTCCGGTCCCTGGAACCTGACCCTCTTCCACACCAACGACACCCACGCCGGGATGTTCGCCCGCCCGGCCGACTGGCGCGACGACGGCCGGTCCGTGGGCGGGATCGTGGCGTTGGCCCACCACCTGGCCGAGCAGCGCCGCTCGGCGCCGGCCAGCCTGCTGGTGGATGCCGGCGACTTCATGACCGGCAACCCGGTCTGCAACCTGCGCGAGGACGGCGTGCCCGGCGCGGCCATCGCGCGGCTCTTCAACGCGCTGGACTACGACGCGGGGCTGATCGGCAACCACGAGTTCGACATCGGCCTGGACGACCTGCGGCGCCTGCTGCCGCGGTTCGAGCACCCGGTGCTGGCCCCCGACATCGTCGACGGGCAGGGCCGGCCGGCCTTCCGCGCCGAACCGGTGGTGCTCGAGCGCGGCGGCGTGCGCGTCGGCATCCTGGGCGTCTCCTGCGCGGAGATGGCCGAGGTCGTGGCGCCGAGTCGGTTCCCCGGCCTGAGCATGGCGCCGCAGGCGCCGCTGCTGCGCGAGCAGGCCGCCGGCCTGGATCCGGTCACCGACCTGCTGGTCGTGCTGACGCACAACGGCCTGGACGGCGACCGCCGGCTGGCCGCGGAACTGGCCGGCGCCGGCATCGACGTCATCGTCGGCGGCCACAGCCACACGCGGATGCGCCAGCCGGAACTGGTCGAAGGCATCCTGATCGTGCAGGCCGGCTCGGCCCTGACCAACCTGGGCCGGCTGGACCTGCGGGTGGAGGACGACCGGGTCGCGGGCTACGACGGGCGCCTGGTCAGCCTGTGGGCCGATTCGCTGGCTGCGAGCGGCGAGCTGGACGGGATCGCCGCGCTGGCATACGGCTACGAGGACCGCGTGCGCGGCGAGTTCGGCCGCGTGCTGGGCACCCTGGCGACCGACCTGCGGCGCGGCCGCGGCGAGAGCGCGCTGGGCAACTGGCTGGCCGATGTGCTGCGCGAGGCGGCCGCGGCCGATGTCGGCCTGATCAATTCCGGCGGCATCCGGCGCGACCTCGTGGCGGGCCCGGTGACCGCGCTGCACATCCACGAGGTGCTGCCGTTCGCCAACTCGCTGGTCACCGTGCGCCTGAGCGGCGCCGAGCTGGCGGCGGTGGCGGACTGGAACGCCGCCGCGCAGGTCAGCGGCGACCACGGCATCCTGCAGGTCTCGGGCCTGGAGTACGCCATCGTGCCCGGCGAGCCGGGGGCGCCGGCGCGGGCGGGCGCGGTCGCCGTCGGCGGCCGGCCCCTGGACCCGGACGCCACCTACCTGGCGGCCATGCCGGACTTCGTGGCGATGATGGCGCCGGTCTACCTGGGCCGCCCCAACCCGCCGTTCACCGACACGGGGCGGGAGCTGTCGCAGGTCGCCGCGGCCGCGATCGAGCGCGCCGGCACGGTCGCCGCGCCCGCCGCCGGCCGGATCCGGGACGTGCCCGCGCGCTGACCCGGCCGCCGGCGCCACCGGACGCGGCCGGCGGCAAGGCGCGCCATGATCACGGGTTCTCATCGGCGCCGGAACCTGCTATGATGGGAGCGGCCGGACGTCCGTTCCGGCCTGCGCGCCCGGCGCGCCGTCCCACCCGACGGCTCCGGCGCGGCCCTGGCCAACCTTGCGCGAACGAAGGAAGGTCCCGCCATGGCAGCCCGCATCTATCCCGTGGACTACTACTACACCACCGTCGAGGACCGCCCGGGCCAAGGCTGCCGCTTCCTGCGGGCGCTGGCCGCCGAGGACGTCAACCTCGTCGCCTTCAACGCCTTCCCGGTGGGGCGCGAGCGGACCCAGCTGGTGATCTACCCGCTCAATCCGATCTGGCTCGGCGATTTCGCGCGGCACGAGGGGCTGGTGCTGCAGGGACCGCATCACGCGTTCATCGTCCAGGGCGACGACGAACTGGGCGCGCTCGTGAGCATCCACGAGAAACTGTGCGACGCGGACATCAACGTGTCGAGCGCCAACGGCATCACCGACGGGCGCGGCGGCTATCGCTACATCATGCATGTGCACCCGGAGGACTGGGAGCGGGCGATGGCGGTGCTGGGCGTGGACCAGGCGATGCGGCCGCTGGCCGACTACCACCTGGACCTGCGGCGGCGGTTCGAGGCGAAAGCCTGAGGGTTCCTCGGCCGGGGTTCAATTCTCGACGGGCGCCTGGATGCAGACCTTGTTGCGCCCGGCTTCCTTGGCGAAGTAGAGCGCTTCGTCGGCCTCGCGCAGCAGCTCGAGCGTGGATTGGTGTTCCGGGCCGCGGACCGAGACGCCGATCGAGATGGTCACGCTCCCGTTGAAGACGGGCGACGCGATGCGGTTCTTCTCGACCGCCTCGCGAATGCCGTTGCCGATGTCGCTGGCGGACTTCACGTCGGCGCCCGGGCAGACGACCAGGAACTCCTCGCCGCCGTAGCGGCTGACCTTGTCGTACTCGCGCACGGCGTCGCGCATCACGGCAGCCGTCCGCTGCAGCACGACGTCGCCCGCGTCGTGGCCCCAGGTGTCGTTGACCTTCTTGAAGTAGTCGATGTCCATGATCATGACCACCATCGACTCGCCGCTGCGCGTGGCGCGCGCCCAGGTCTCGTTGAGGAACTCCAGTCCCGCGCGACGATTGGGCAGACTTTTCAGCTGGTCCTCCATGGCCAGGCTCTCGAGCTTGCGGTTCAGCTTGTTGATGTGGCTGAGCTGTCGGCGCATCTCCTCGCGGTCCCGCAGGCTCTGCTCGCGCAGGTGGATCACCTGCGACGCCCCGCGCAGGCGGGCGGCCAGGAGGCGGTGGTTCAGGGGCTTGACCACGTAGTCGTTGATGCCGGCCTCGAAGCCCGCGACCAGATCCTCGCCGGTGTCGTTGCTGGTGTTGATGATGAAGTAGATGCCCTGCGTCTGCGGCGACGAGCGGAGCATGCGGCACAGCTCCAGGCCGTCGAGCTTCGGCAGCACCCAGTCCGAGACGATCAGTTGCGGGGCGGTCTTGAGCGCCAGTTCGAGCGCCTGGCGTCCATCCGCGGCGCCGGTGATGCGGTGACCCAGCTGCTGCAGCTTCTGCGTCAGCACCGTCATCTCGATCGGGCTGTCGGTGGCGATCAGGATGTCCAGCCCCGGGTCCCGGGCGGCGTTGGCGGGGATCTCCGCGGTGGCGGCGGCCGCGATGTCCGCGGTGTCGCCGGCCGGGTCCGTCGCGCGGGACGGTCGCGGCGCGGTCGTCGTCGCCGCGTCGGCGTGGTCGCCCCGCGCGCGGGCGCGGTCGTCGATGACCTCGCCTTGGGCGCGGGCTTTCGCCACCAGGGTCTCGAGCGACGGCACGTGCGAGGTGACGATGTCCAGCACGCCGCCCATGCGCTCCCATTCGACCAGGATCTCGTCGTACATCGAGATCCAGGGCAACTCCTCGAAGCCGAGCGAGACACCGGCTCTCATGAAGCCCAGCACCATCAGATGACGGCGCGGCCCGGTCTCCATGCAGATGTCGGCGGCGAGCCCCGCCGCGTGCAGCACGCGTCCCAACTGCTTGCCGCGATCGGGCGCCTGCGGCACGCACGCGCCCGTGATCCAGCTCGCGTCCTCCTGGCAGCGCGCCGCGGTGATCACGTGCTCCGGCAGCCGCCAGTCCGCGAGGATGGCGGCGGCCGCGTCGGTGTGCGTCAGACCGGTCACGCTCCGCTCGAGCGCGGCCAGTTCCTCGGGCGCGCCACGGTTCCAGCGCGCCAGGATTTCCGCGTAGTCGTCGGGGTAGACGCTGGCCATCGCCAGGCGGCCGATGTGCGCCAGCAGGCCGCAGGTGAAGCCCTCGTCCGCGTTCAGCGAGCGCACCAGCCGCGAGATGGCCTGGCAGCTGACGGCCATCGCCAGCGAGCGCGTCCAGTAGCGTTCGTAGTCGAAGGCGGCGCAGGGTCCGCTGCGCGCGTTCGCCAGGATGGAGAAGCTCAAGCACAGCTGCCGGACCTGGGCCAGCCCCAGCCGCATGAGCGCGTCCCGCAAGGCGACCACGTGGACGCGCGCGCCCGAGTCGGCGCTGTTGGCGTACTTGAGGACCTGCCCGGTCAGCGCGGGGTCGCCCTGCAGGGCTTTGGCCAGGTCGTCCGTGGACACCAGCGGGTCGCGCGTCATCTCCAGGATGGTCAGGGCGATGCCCGTGGGCGAAGGGAGGTTTCCCGAGGCCTTGAGCTCGGCGAGAATCGAGTTGTCGGTCAGACTCACGCGCACACTTCCCGTATTGCGGACCGTCGGGCGTCACGGCTACGGGTTGGTTATCGCCCCGCGAACGGCGCACTTGATGTCGGTTTTCCCTTAAATGGGGGGGGGGTACAGGCCGCCGCGTCAAGCCGCCACGAGGACCGCCCGGAAGGCCCGGCGGAGGTCCGCCACCACCGCCTGCTGCAGGCGGGAATAGCAGGGCAGCGTGTAGTGGTGCATCCAGATGTCCGCCTTCTGCGCACGGTATTCAGTCAGGATCCGGACATCCGTCCGCCCGGCCAGCATGTGCCGGGGCACGACCGCCCGGCCCATGCCGAGGGCGGCGCCGTCGATGATGCCGTAGACGTCGGACAGGAACGACCGGCGGTAGCGCGAAGCGGTGCCCTGGAACCGGAAGAAACGCTCGGTGACCGTGTCGTCGGGGTCGATGTCCAGCCAGACGTCGTGGCGCGTCGGATGCTCCGCGCTCTCGACGGCGACGTAGGTTTCTTCACCCAGGCGAAACCGTTCCAGCGCCGCCCACGGCAACTCCTGATCGAGGATGACCAGGTCCGCCTCGCCTCGCTTGAGCACGCCCGGCAGGGCGTTCAATTGGGCCGTGATCAACTCGCACTGGACCCGAGGATTCTCGCGCAGCAGCGGCGCGAGGGCCGGCAGCGCGACGGGCCGCATGGCCGACAGGTGCCCAGCCACGCGGATCACTCCGGCCAGCTCGCCGGTGCGCGAGGTGACCAGGTCGGCCAGGATCTCGGCCTCGAGCGCCTCCTTCGCCTCGCAGTAGCGCAGGATGCGGCTGCCGATGTCGGTCAGGCGGACAGCTCCCGGAGCCCGCACGAACAGGGCGGCACCCAACTCCTCCTCCAGCTTGCGGATGCGCTGCGAGAGCGCCGACTGCGTCAGGCAAAGGCGTTCGGCGGCGCGCGTGAAATTGAGCGTGCGGGCCACGGCGACGAAGGCTTCCAGTTGGCGGGACGACAGCTGCATGCGGTCCAGGACCTCCGAGGTGTCCGGCGACAGGCGGAGAGCGCCGGCGGCCGGCGGCTGGCGGTCCGCGGTCGGCGGTCGGTGGTCGGCGGCCAGCGGCATTAGTTGGATCGATCGCGAGATCATGACAATAAATTGGTCACGAATCAATTGAAACGTTACCCTGAACGCTCCTGGATGTCCCCGATTCCGCGGACACGGGAAGGGCGGGCGACCTTCCGGTGGTCCGAGGACAGCGGCCCCGCGCGTCCCCCAGGGCGACGGGGCCGCCTGCCCATCTGTCCAGCCCGGACCCGGTCCGCTCGCCTTGCCGCCCCCGCCCCCCTCTGCTAGGTTCTTCAGGCGCCGCCACCGGGCGGCCCCGCGCGCGCTCTCGGCCCTCCGCAGACAAGGTCCGCCATGCCCAGGAACAAGCCCGCCGGCCTGCCCGCGCCGAACCTCCGCGCCTTCGTGCGCCTGTGCGAGGAGCGCGGCGAGCTGGTCCGCGTCCGCGAGCCGGCGGACCCCTGCCTGGAGATCACCGAGATCGCCGACCGCTTCGTCAAGGCGGGGGAGAGCCCGGCCCTGCTCTTCGAGAACCCCGCGCCCGGGCGCTGGAGCGCGGCCGCCGGGGGGCGCCCGCAGGCCACGGGCCCGGAGGGCCGCCCGGTGCCGCTGGTGATCAACCTCTTCGCGTCCCGGCGGCGGATGGCCTGGGCGCTGGGCGCCGAGACGCTGGGTGAGGTGGCCGCGCGCGTGGAGGAGCCGCTGCGCCTGGGCCCGCCCGAAGGGCTCTGGGACAAGATCCACCTGCTGGGCAAGCTGAAGGAGTGGGGCGAGGCGGCGCCGAAGTCAGTGGGCCGCGGCGCCTGCCAGGAGGTGGTCGTGCAGGGCGATGACCTGGCGCGGCGCGGGCTGCTCGACCTCATGCCCGTGCTGACGACCTGGCCGCGCGACGGCGGCCCCTACATCACCACGCCGCTGGTGATCACGCGCAGCCCCGAGAACGGGCGCCGCAACATCGGCATGTACCGGATGCAGGTCTACGACCGGCGCACCACCGGCATGCACTGGCAGGTGCACAAGACCGGCGCCGCCCATCACGCCGGTTACGAAAAGCGCGGCGAGCGCATGCCCGTCTGCGTGGCGATCGGCGGGCCGCCGGTGCTGACCTACGCCGCCACGGCGCCGCTGCCGCCGGACATCGACGAGGCGCTGTTCGCCGGGTTCCTGACCGGCCAGCCGGTGTCGATGGTCAAGGCGCTGACCTGCGACCTGGAGGTGCCGGCGGAGGCCGATTTCGTCATCGAGGGCTACGTCGATCCGGGCGAGCGCCGCCTGGAAGGCG
>VGXH01000001.1 GCA_016873405.1 bacterium | reverse complement strand
GATGAGAAGTCAAAATAACGAACCTCTGGTCATTTATGGGGTCGGTTTTCCCGCTCCCGATGGCCCGGACACAATTTCGACGGCACAACCGCCGCGACGAGTCGACCCATGACGATTCCGCCATCCCGCCCACAGTCGTCGTTGTCCGGCGAGGCCTGGCGCTCCCTCGCCGCCCCCGTGATCGTGCTGACCGCGCTGGCGGCCGCCGCCCAGCTGCTGGCTTCCTGCCGGGAGCAATGGCAGCCCTGGCTGGGTGGGCTGGGCGCGTGGACCCCCGTGCTCTACCAGGCGATGTGGCTGCTGCTGGTGCCTGCCGGGCTCCCGGCCGCCGCCCTGGGCCTGGCCGGTGGGTTCGTTTTCGGCTTCGCGGCCGGCTCCGGGTGGGCTGCGATCGGACTCGCGGGTTCCGGCCTGCTGATGCACCGGCTCGGAAGACGCTGGTTCCGGCGCCGGGTGGAGCGCGTGGTTGCCGGTCGCTCGCGTCTGGTGCAACTGCAGGCCGCCGCCGCCGGCGGCGGCGCCTGGTGGCACGTGGCGGCCCGGCTGTCGCCGTTGAACTACGCGTTGGTCAGCTATACCCTCGCGGCCGGGGGAGCGCCGCTGCGTCCCTACGCCTGGGGCCTGGCAGGGGCGTTGCCGGGCCTGCTGGTGTACGTCTGGCTTGGCGCGGCGGCCGCCGCGGGAACCGCCGCGACCGACGGGGCGGCCCGCGGCGTGCTGATTGCGGCGGGCGTCTGCGGCCTGGTCGGGCTGGGCTGCTGGCTGGCCCGGGCGCTGCGGCGCGGCAGGCGCTGATGGCGACGGCCGGGGGTGGGCCGGGACCGTGGGTGCTGTCGGCGGCGCTCGTAACGCTGGCGGCGCTGGTCTGGGCATTCGGCTTGCGCCGCCGCCTGCAACGGTCGCTGCGGACGCTGACCCGCCTGCAGGGCGAGACCTGGGACTGGGAGATCCGGGCCGACCGACTCCGGGTGCCGTCGGACGTGCTGGCGCTGACCGGTTGGTCGGCGAGGGAGTGCGGCGCTTCCCTGGCGGAGCTGTCGCGCCATGTGCCGCCCGCCGAACGCGCGGGGCTGGCGGCGCGCCTGCGCGCGCAGCTGGCGGGAACGGCGGGTGAACTCAACCTGGAGTTCAAGCTCGAGTGCCGGGATGGGCGGCACCGCTGGCTGTCGATCCGCGGCACCGTCGAACGCGACGAGGCCGGCGTGGCGACGCGGGCGAGCGGCATCTGGACCGACGTGACGGCCAGGGTCGAGGCGGAGGAGGAGCGCGACCGCCTGTTCAACGTGTCGCTCGACCTGCTGGCCGTGGGCGGCTTCGACGGCACGCTCCAACAGGTCAATCCGGCCTGGGTGCGTGTCCTCGGCTGGTCGCGCGACGACCTGATGAGCCGGCCCGTCCTGGAGTTCATCCACCCGGAAGACCGCGCGCTGACCGCCGCCGCGCAGCTGGCGTTGGCGCAGGGCCGGGTGGTGGCCGACCTGCGCACGCGGTTCCGGTGCCGGGACGGCGCCCACCGCTGGCTCTCCTGGTCGTCGTTTCCCTACCCCGACCGTCACCTCGTCTTCTCGGTCGTCAGGGACATCACCGAGCAGAAGGACGCCGAGCGCCGCCTGCTGGAGTACCAGGACCGGCTGCGCGCCTTCAGCGTCCGGTTGGCGGTCGCGGAGGAACGCGAACGGCGGCAGTTGGCCGTCGCCGTGCACGACGGGCTGGCTCAGTTGCTGTTCGCCGCGCGCGCCAAGGTCACGCTGCTGAAATACCCCGGGAAGACCGGCGACCAGGCGCGGCTCGTCGACGAAGCGCTCGGGATCCTCGATGATTCCCTGCGGCAGGCGCGCAGCCTCTCGTTCGAACTCTACCCGCCTGTGCTCCACGAGGCGGGCCTCGACGCCGCGCTGGCCTGGCTGGCGCGGCAGTGGACCGAGCGCACGGGCATCGCGTGCGCGGTCCGGTCGACGGAGGGCGCTGCGGATCCGCTGACGCTGAGCGAGGACCTCAGGGGTCTGATCTACCAGTGCGCGCGCGAACTGCTGACCAACGTCGCCAAGCACGCGCAGGCGACGCGCGTGGACGTGACCCTGATCCACGGGGACGAGGCGCTGCAGCTGGTCGTCGAGGATGACGGCCGCGGCCTGTCCGCGGACCGCGAGTCGGCCGCCGCGCGTGAGGAGTTGCCGGGCTTCGGCCTGTTCAGCGTCCGGGAGCGCCTTCGCTCGGTCGGGGGCGGGCTCCACCTGCACAGCCGGACCGGAGCGGGCCTGCGCGTCGAACTGACGGTGCCGCTGCGGGCGGGGCGGTGTGACACCGGAGCGGAGGCGTGATGGGGGAGTTCTGCGCCCTCGCCTGCGCGCTCGTCTGGGCGTTCGCGGTCGTGTGCTTCCGGCGGTCGGGCGAGTCGATGCCGCCGCTGGCCCTGAACCTTTTCCGGGTCGCCATCTCGACGCTGCTGCTCCTGGCCACCTTGGCGTTGAGCGGCCGCGGCCTGCCGGGGAACGCGCCGGCCGCCGACTACCTGCTGCTGCTGGGCAGCGGCGTCGTGGCCATCGGACTGAGCGACACCCTGTTCCACGCCGCGCTCAACCGCGTGGGCGCCGGGATCAATGCCGTGGTCGATACCCTGTACTCGCCCTTCACGGCGTTGGGCGCGTTCCTGGTCCTCGGCGAGCGGCTCGGCGCCTGGCAGGTCGCGGGGATGGGGCTCGTGATCGCCTCGGTGGTGGCCGCGTCGCGGCTGGATCCCCCGCGCGGGGCCTCGAAGCGGACCATGACGGCGGGGGTGCTGCTGGGCGTGGCCTCGATGGCGTCGCTGGCAGCGGGCGTGGTGATGGCCAAGCCCGTGCTGTCCCGCGCCGACGTGGTCTGGGCCACGACGGTCCGGCAGGTGGGCGCGCTGGCCGTGCTGCTGCCGGCGGCGCTGCTGCTGCCGGGGCGACGGGCGCGCCTGCGCGCGCTGCGGCCCGGTCCGGGGTGGCGGTACGCCGTTCCCGGCACCGTCCTGGGCTCGTACGTCGCACTGATGCTGTGGATCGCCGGGATGAAGCACACCGCGGTCGGGAAGGCTGCCGTGCTGAACCAGACCAGCACGATCCATACGCTGATCCTGGCGTCGCTGCTGCTGGGCGAGCGCTTCACCCGGCGCACGGCCCTGGCGGCCGCCCTCGCGCTGGCGGGGGTGCTGCTGGTGTTGCGGCCCTGGGCCGCGGGCTGATCCGGATCGGGACCTTGCGGAACCTGATAACGACCGTTATATAACAGATGTCATGAACGCCGCGACCCGCGGCTTCCGGAAACCCTGCCGTGGATGGACCAGGGACGTGCCCAGCAACCAGTTCGAACGCTCGGACGTCATCGTCGCGGCCCTGGCCGTCGTGCGCGCGCAGGGGATCAACCAGCTGAGCGCCCGTCGCGTGGCGAGGGAACTCGGCGCCTCGACCGCGCCCGTCTACAGCAACTTCGCGGGCATGGGGGAGCTGGCGACGGCGGTCCGTCGCCGGATCGCCGACCTGGTCCTCGCCGAGACGGAGGTCGTGCGCAGCGGGGAGCCCTTCCTCGACATGGGGGTCGGCGTGCTCGAGTTCGCGCGGCGAGAGCCGGCGCTCTACGACGCGGCGTTCGGAGCCGCGAGCGACGGCGAGGACACCGGGCTGCTGGTGATGGAAACGCTTCTGGACCGCATGTCCCGCGTGGAGTCCCTGGCCGGGCTCGGCGCGGCCGAACGGACGATCCTGCTGCGCAAGATGGCGATCTTCACGCACGGGCTGGCGATGGAGATCATCGCCGGTCGGGTGGACGCCGCCGAATGGGCAGGGGTGCTGACGATCCTGTCGGAAGTCGGGCGCGCCGTGGTGACGGACGCGCTGGGCCGTCCACCACGCTCGGAGGCCGAGATCGCGCTGCTGGCCCACCTGTGCGACAGCCGTCCTGACGCGGGCGGCGATTCCGGGAAAGGCGATTGGGAATGCTGAGAATCCTGTGCCGGCTGCTGGCGGCAGCGGCCGTGGCGACGGGCTGCGGCCTGACGCCGGGAGCGGCCCCGCCCGCTGCGGCCGCGGAGGCCGCCGTGATCACCGCCGTGCCGGGCGACGCGCCCGCCCTCGCGCTGCAGGACTGCCTGCGCGCGGCCCTGCACACCAACGACAGGCTCGTCGCCGAGCGCTGGCGGCGCCGCGAACTGGATGGGCAGATGAAGCAGGCGCTGGCGACGGGACTGCCGACGGTGGACCTGGTCGGGGACTTCAGCCGCGGCCGCGACCCGAGCTTCGCCCTGGACAGCACGTTCGGCGGCGGGGGCGCCTTCGGGCCGGTCCCGGGCGCCGACCCCTGGTTCGAGGACTGGCTGGCGGGCTTCGGCTCCCTGATTCCGCCCCCGCGGGAGATCCCGGCCCAGACCTACTGGCGCGCGAACCTGAACCTCAACTGGACGCTGAACCCGACCAAGGTGCTCGGCGCCGTGGGCGCCGCGCGGTTGGGGCTGGACCGGCAGGAGCACGCCGTCCGCGCCGTGGAGCAGCAGGTGGGCGAGCAGGTGGTGGCCGCTTTCCAGCAGGTGGTCAGCGCCGCGGAGCGGATCGCCGCCGTGCGCGCGCACCTGGCCAACCAGGACGAGATCCTCGGCGTGATCCGCCTGCGTCACGCGCTGGGCCTGGCCACGCAGCTGGACACGCTGCAGGCGGCCGTCGGGCGCGCCAACACCGTGCCGGAACTGATGCGGGCGCAGGCGGGCCTGCGCACGGCCGGGGCGCGGCTCAACGCCCTGCTCGGCCGCGATCCGGCGGCGCCGCTGGCGGTGCGCCCGGAAGCGGAGCCCGAGGCGGGCCGGCTCGATGTCGAGGCGGCCCTCGCGCTGGCTCGTTGGCGGCCGGACCTGGCGGCCGGCGAACTGCTGGTGGACATCCAGCGGCGCGGACGCCAGGCGACGAAGGCGGACAACCTGCCGTACCTGACCTTCAACGGCGCCTACGGCTACGTGGGGCGGACCACGGACAGCCTGTTCGACGAGGGCCACGATTCCTGGCGCGCGTCGATCGCGCTCAACGTGCCGCTGTTCGACGGGCTGCTGACGCGCGGCCTGGTGCGCGAGGCCGACGGGCGGATCCGCCGCGGCGAGGCCGAGCTCGCCGCCCAGCGCCGCGACGTCGAGGTGGAGGTGCTGGACCTCCTGGCCCGCCTCGAGAGCGCGCGCCAGACGCTCGCCGCGGTGGCGGTCAACCTGGCGCGGGCCGAGGAGGCGCGGCGGCAGAGTCTGCTGCAACTCGAACTGGGCACGGCCAGCTACGTCGACGTCCTGGTGGCGGAGGCCAACCGCGCCGACGCGCAGGCCGCCGTCATCGACGCGCGCTTCGAGGTGCTGGCGCTGACGGCCTCGCTCAAGCGCGCCATCGGCCGCGACCCGGCCGAGCGCCTGGCCGACATCCCCGGCCTGCTGGTGAAGGAGTAGCGCATGTACCCGAGGAATCCGCGTACCACGTCTGCCGAAAGGAACCTCGTCGTGCGGTCTGTCGTGCTGGTGGCCGGGCTGGCCACGATCTGTCTGGCGGGCGGCTGCGCCCGCACGCCGGCGGCGGCGCCGCGGGAAGTCGCCCGCAACGTCCGCGTGCTGGAACTGGTGTCGACCTCGCTGGCGCAGTACCACGAAATCGCCGGGCCGGTGCATCCGGTGCGCGGCGCCGATCTCGCGGCCGAGGAGAGCGGGCCGGTGACGGCGATCCCGGCGGCGGGGGGCGCGCGGGTGGCGCGCGGCCAGGTCCTGCTGGAGCAGGAGCGGACGATCCAGCGGGCGGAGATGGAGGCGGCGGCGTCGCAGCTCAAGACCCAGGACTTCAACCTGGACCGCGCGCGCCAGCTCCACGCCGCCGGCAAGGTGAGCGACTTCGATCTGCTGACCGCCGAGAGCGCGCAGGCGCAGGCGGCGGCCGCGGCGGACATCGCCCGGCGACGCTGGGAGCGGGCGGCCCCCAAGGCGCCGTTCGCCGGCGTCGTCGCCGAGCGCTACGTGGAACTGGGCGCGATGGTGGCCGCCGGCCAGCCGGTGCTGCGCGTGATCGATCCCTTCCGCCTGAAGCTCTCGGCCTATGTCACCGACACGGACATCGGCTGGATCCGCGTCGGGGACGCCGCCGAGGTGGCCCTCGGCGAGGCCGGCGAGCGCGGACGCGGTGAGGTCGCCTGGGTCGGCGCCGAGGCCGACCTGCGAACGGGCAAGTTCCCGGTCGAGATCGAGATCCCCAATCCCGACCTGCGCCTGCACAGCGGAGTGATCGGGCGCGCGCGCCTGCCGCGACACACCCTGGCCGACGTGGTCGTCGTGCCGCGGGACGCGATCATCGCCGGCGACGACGGGAACCACGTCTACGTCGTCGAGGGGGACCGCGCGCAGCGCCGGCACGTGGTGCTCGGAGGGGACCAGGGCCTGCTCGTGGTCGTGCGCGAGGGCCTGCGGGCGGGCGAGAAGCTGGTCGTGCGCGGCCAGCGGGAGCTGGCCGACGGCAGCCTGGTCAACGTGACCGAGACGGCGACCGCCGCCGACGGCACGTTGCCCGGCGACCCGGCGGTCGTGCGCGCCGCCGGCGCCGGCACGCGCGTCGACAGTGAAGCGGCGACGGAGGCGGCCCGATGAAGCTCACCGCCGGCGCCATCCGGCGCTACCCGATGATCTTCGCCTTCATGGCGCTGGCGATCATCCTCGGCGTCAAGTCGTACCTGGAACTCCCGCGCGAGTCGTCGCCGGACGTGAAGATCCCGTTCGTGATGGTGACCGCGCCGTACGCCGGGACCAGCCCGGCGGACATGGAGAACCTGGTCACCCGCAAGCTGGAACAGCGGCTCAAGGGAGTCGAGGACCTCAAGGAGATGGGGAGTTCCTCGTCCTACGGCATGTCCGTCATCACGCTCGAGTTCGATTCCCGCGTGGACATGAGCGACGCCCTGCAGTCGGTGCGCGACCGCGTGGAACTGGCCAAGCCGGAGCTGCCCGAGGACCCGCGCAACGACCTCGTGGTGCAGGAAATCAGCAGCTCGGACGCCTTCCCCGTCATGCAGGTGAACCTGTACGGCGACGTGGACCTGCAGGCCCTGAAGCGGGCGGGCGAGGACCTCCAGGAGGCTCTCGAACAGATTCGCGGCGTGCTCAGCGTCGACCTCGTGGGCGGGATCGAGAACGAGGTCCAGATCGACGTGGACCCCGAGAGACTGGCCTACTTCAACCTCGGCCTGATCGACGTCCAGGATGCCGTCGCGCTTCAGAACCTGACCATCCCCGGCGGCAAGCTGAGCCTGGGCCAGTACGACTACCAGGTCCGCGTTCGCGGTGAGGTCGACGAGGTCGAGGAGATCCTCGGCTTCGTGCTCAATCCGGGCCTCGAGCCGCCGGTCCACCTGCGAGACGTCGCCACCGTGGGACTGGGCGTCAAGGACCGGGAGACGATCAGCCGCGTCAACGGCCGCGACGCCGTGACCCTGGTGGTCAAGAAGCGCAGCGGCGAGAACATCATCGGCATCGCCCGCGACGTCAACGCGACGATCGAGCGCCTGCGCCCGACCTTCCCGCCCGGCACCAGCGTCAACCTCGTGGCCGACCAGTCCGTGCAGATCAAGAAGATGGTCAAGGAACTCGAGGACAACATCATCAGCGGACTGATCCTGGTCGTGGTCGTTCTCCTGGCGTTCTTCGGCGTGCGCAATTCGTTCCTCGTCGCGATCGCCATCCCGTTCTCGATGCTGATCACCTTCATCGTACTGGCCATGCTCGGGATCACGCTGAACATGGTCGTCCTGTTCAGCCTGATCCTGGCGCTCGGCATGCTGGTCGACAACTCCATCGTGATCGTCGACAACGTCTACCGGCATCGCGGCGAGGGCCGCGACGCCGAGACCGCCGCCGCGGGCGGCACGGACCAGGTCGCCGGCGCCGTCATCTCCTCGACGCTGACGACCGTGGTCGCCTTCGCGCCGATCGTGTTCTGGCCGGGGATCATGGGCGAGTTCATGAAGTACCTGCCGATCACGGTGATCATCACCCTGCTGGCTTCGCTGCTGGTGGCCATGGTCTTCAACCCCGTGCTCTGCGCGCGCTTCCTGCGGCCGCCGCGGGCGGCCGGCGAGAAGCCCCGGCTCGGCGATCGCGCGCTCGAGTTCGGCTTCCGCACCTACCGGCCCGTGCTCGCGTGGAGCTTGCGACATCCGGGGCGTATCCTGGCCGGCATGGTCGTCCTGCTCGGGGTCGTGCTGGCGCTGTTCGGCGCGCTCAACGCCGGCGTGGAGCTGTTCCCCGACGTGGAGCCTCAGTTCGCGACGGTCAAGATCGACGCGCCCAGCGGCACGCGCATCGAGGTGACGGACGCGCTGGCGCGCCAGGTCGAGGCCGAGGTGACGCGGGTGCCGGACCTGAAGGCCTTCGCCACCTCGGTGGGGACGCCGAACGACGCGACGTCGGGCGGCGGCGGCCTTCCGTCGCACCAGGGGGGAGTCACGCTGGAGTTCGTCGACAAGGCGGAACGGTCGCATTCCTCGCGGCAGTCGATCGAGGACCTCCGCGCGCGCCTGGCCGGCGTCACCGGCGCCCGCATCACGGTCGACAAGATGGAGGAGGGGCCGCCGACAGGGAAGCCGGTCAACATCGAGATCTCCGGCGACGACTTCGACGAGCTGGGCCACCTGGCGGCCGGCGTGCGCGAGCGGATCCGGGGCGTGGCGGGGCTGGTGGACATCGCCGACAACTACGACCGCTCCCTGCCCGAACTGCGGGTGATCCCGGACGTCGAGAAGTCCGGGCGCTACGGGCTGCGGACCTTCGACGTGGCCGGCGGCGTGCGCACCGCGCTGCAGGGCAGCGAGACGGCCAAGTACCGCGTGGGCGAGGACGAGTACGACGTCGTCGTGCGCTACCAGCGGCCGTTCCGAGGCAAGGTGGAGGACCTGGAGAACGCCACGTTCTTCCACGAGGGTCGGATCATCCCGCTGGACGCCTTCGCCCGGGCGGAGTTCGGAACCGGGCTGGCGGCGGTCCAGCGGCTGGACGCGCGGCGCACGGTGACGGTGACCGCGGATGTCGCCGCCGGCTACAACGGCAACGAGCTGCTGGCGCGGGTCCGCGGCCTGCTGGCCGACTATCCGCTGCCGCCCGGCTACGTCATGGACTTCACCGGCGAGAGCGAGGAGGGGGAGGAGGCCTCGGCGTTCCTCAGCGACGCCTTCCTCATCGCCGTCCTGCTGATCTTCGTGGTGCTGGTCAGCCAGTTCGCTTCGGTGACGGTGCCGGGCGTGATCCTCTCCAGCGTGATCCTCTCCCTGATCGGCGTCTTCGCCGGCCTGCTCGTGACGCGGACGCCGTTCGGGATCATCATGACCGGCGTCGGCGTGATCTCGCTGGCCGGCGTGGTCGTCAACAACGCGATCGTGCTCCTGGACTACATCATCCAGCTGCGCCGCGGCGGGATGGAGAAGATCGAAGCGATCATGCTGGCCGGCCAGACGCGCTTCCGGCCCGTGGTGCTGACGGCCCTGACGACGGTGCTCGGCCTGATTCCGCTGACGACGGGCCTGGCCGTGGACTTCTCGGCCCTGGTGCGCGGACGCCTGGGCGATGTCCTCATCCTCGGGGGCGAATCCAGCCAGTGGTGGGGGCCGATGGGCGTCGCTGTCATCGCGGGGCTCACGGTGGCCACGTTCCTGACCCTGGTCGTGGTGCCGGTGATGTACTCGACGCTCGAGCCGATCAAGGCGGCGCTGGCGCGCCCGTTCCGGCGCGGGGGGTGACGCGGCCGCGGGCGCGCGCCGTCACCGACAGGGGGTCGCCGGCGGCACGGCCGGCGGTTTCCTCGTTGCCGGTCCGCCGGGCTCGGCGTCGGGGCCGGGCGGCGCGGTTCCGCCTTGTCCGGAACGCGCACTTGACCGAAACTGGCGCCCGACGGGGATGCCGGGCTCGGAGTGCCCGGTCAGCGCCGACGGGGCACGCAGCCGATGGAGTGGCGGACATGGCCAACGGAACCGGTGGGGCGCGACCCCGCGTCGTCGTCTTCGAGGACCACACCTGGCGCGGCCTGCGGCCGCTGGCGACCTCGGCGCCCGTGTTCGAACTGCGCTGCGGGCTCTTCAACACCCGGGAACGGGCGGAGCTCGCGGGCGGCTCTGGCGCGGTGCTGTGTCGCCGCCATCTGGCGCCGTTGCTGGCGCCGGGCGCCTGGCCGCTGCGCGCCGAGGACGGTGCCGCCGATGAGTTGTGGCTGAACGGCCGCCTGGCCCCGGACACGGGGCTGGTGAGCGCTCTGCTCGCGGCCGCGGCCTCCGGCGCCACGTTCGCCTGGACCGATGACGAGGGGCTCGTGGCAGCGACGTTCGCCCCGGCCGCGGCGGCAGCGGCCGCGCAGGCTTGGCACGCCTGGGCCGCCGGTGGGGCGGCGCGGTTCGAACCGCCGCTCGCAGCGCTGGACGGCGCGACGCCTTGGGCTCCCGGACTGCGTGCGCTCACCTCCCCGGCGACCGGATCGCGCGAGGCCGGCTCGGTCGGCGCGGCGCTGGTCGCGGCTGCCGGCGGGCGACCGCCGGCCTGGCGCCGCGTCTGGGACCTGGTCCCGGCGACCGCGCGGGCGCTGACGGCGGACCTGGCCGCGGGTCTCGGGGCCGGCGGCTGGTCCCGGCAACCGTTCGGCCTGACCGCCATCGACCCCGGAAGCGCCCCCTGGGCCGGGCACAGCCTCCCGGAGCGGCGCTCTCCCGGGCGGTTGCCCGCGGGCGTGTGGCTGCTGGGTGACGACCTCTGGTGCGCGGCCGACGTGGCTCTGGCGCCCGGCGCGGTGATCGACGCGCGCAAGGGGCCGGTGATCCTGGACCGCGGCTGCGACGTGGCCCCGCACACGCTGCTGGAAGGCCCGCTCTACCTGGGCCCCGGGTGCCGCGTCAAGGCCGGCGCGCGCCTTTACGGCGAGTCGAGCTTCGGCATCGGCAACCGGCTGGCCGGCGAGATCGGTGAGAGCACGTTCGGCGATTTCACCAACAAGCAGCACGAGGGCTTCATCGGCCACGCGGTGCTCGGGGCGTGGGTGAACCTGGGGGCTCTGACCACCTGCAGCGACCTCAAGAACAACTACGGCAGCGTGAAGGTCGATCTGGGCGACGGCCTCGAGGAGACGGGCCAGCGCTTCGTGGGTCTGCTCGCCGGGGACCACGTCAAGACCGCGATCGGGACGCTGTTCAACACCGGCACCTGCGTGGGTTTCGCCAGCAACATCTTCGGTCAGGGGATGCCCCCCAAGCACGTCCCGCCTTTCGCCTGGGGCGGACGCGACGGCGACCCGCGCTACGGGCTCGAGGCGGCGCTGGCGACCGCGCGCGTCGTGCTGGGGCGCCGCGGCTGTCGCCTGGAGTCCGCGCACGAACGTCTCTTCGCCGAACTGGCCGGCGGCTGAGGCGCGGCGCCGCTGGTGCAGGTTGCCCGGATCGGCGTTCCGGATCGGGCCGGATGCGGGACGATGGGCCCCCGTGGGGCCGCAGGCGACGCGGTTGTTCCTGAAGCCGGCGCGCGATATCTCCAGAGCGGACAATGTGTTCGCCGGCGAATCCTGGGACTCTGGACGCAGGGAACCGCCCAGTTGGCCATGGGCACGCAGGTTGCACCCCGCAGCGCAAATGTTCTCTGCGCTGCTCGCGCTTGGGGGCCCAGCATCCACAACAACTTTGTGGATTCCAGCGGTCGCCACACGGCAGTCCGCGGGGGACATTTTCTTGTTGGCAACGATTTCGTGACCTGTTATCATACATGACCGTAACCTCCCATCGCCAATAGATCTACGATGTGGACTGGACCCGAGGCTTCAAGGCGCAGCACCAAGAGGTTCCCTGGCATGACGAAAGCCGAACTGGTCGATCTCATCACCGGCACAACCGGCATGAACCGGCGGGACACCGTGACGGTCGTCAATCTGATCATGGAGAACATCGGCAACGCCCTCGCCGGTGGGGACAAGGTGGAACTGCGCGGTTTCGGGAGCTTCAAGGTCAAGCGCCGACGCTCCCGCCTGGCCCGCAACCCGCGCACCGGCGACGCGGTGGACGTGCCGGCCAAGCGGGTCCCGTACTTCAAGGCCTCGAACGAGCTGAAGGACCGTCTCAACGGGCCGCAGTAAGGCCGCGCCCCCCGCGGTCGAACTTCCGTTTGGCAGCGGCCGCGGCGTGACCTATCTTGGTCCCGCACATCCGGTCGCGGGAAGGACGGGCTGCGACCCGCCCGCCCGCGCGCGCTTTTGACCGCCGCCGCGCGGGCGCGGGGCCTGAACGGCGAAAGGTGGGTGGACGATGCCGAACGGACGCAAGCGGAAGCGCAAGAAGATCGCGACGCACAAGCGCAAGAAGCGGTTGCGCAAGAACCGCCACAAGAAGAAGTAGGCTGCCGCCGGTCGGCGTTCGGGCTGGATCGACGGGCGCCACCGGCCGGCGCCGCCCCGGGGACGGACCCAGGCGCGGAGGAAGAACGGCCATGACGGAACAGTCCGGGGAACGGCGGCGGGCGCAGCGCGTCAGCGCCAGCCTCAAGCTCGAAGTTCAGGTTCCCGGCGCCTCCCCGCGGGCGGCGAACCTCGAGACCATCAACATCAGTTCGTCCGGCATCTATTTCCGGTCGGATCATTTCATCCCCGCGATGACCCGCCTGGCCATGGAGATCGAGGTGGCGGTGCCGTCAGCGAGGTCGGATGAGCCCGGGACCGCGCTGGTGCCCTGCGAAGGCCTCGTGGTGCGCGTGCAGCCGGACGTCGAGACGCCGGCCTGCTCCGAGTACGAGGTGGCCGTCTTCTTCACGAGCATCTCCTCCGAGGGCATGGCGAATCTCGAGCGCCACATCGCCTTCCTGATCAGCGAAGACGATTGACCGCCGGCGGGCTTGGGCTCCCGTGCCGCGGCAACCGGCGGTCAGCCAGCCGTTTGCCGCGCCGGGCCGCGTTTGGGGCTCAAGGGGGGCGGAAGCGGGCCGAAAAGGGACCGTGAACGGCGCCGCCGCGCGCGATGGCCCTTGCCCCGAGCCCGATGGGAACCGCCGATGTCCGCTGCCGCCGAGCGCACGATCCTCGTCGTCGACGACTCGCCGCCGACGTGTCTGTACCTCAAGCGGCTGCTCGAGCGAAAGGGCTACCGCGTGCTCACGGCCGGCGACGGCGCCGTCGGCGCCCGCATGGCCATCGAGCACCTGCCGGACCTGATCCTGCTGGACAAGGAGATGCCCGGGATGCACGGCTTCGACGTGAGCCGCATCCTGCGCCGGCACCAGGACACGAGCGGCATCCCGATCCTCATGATCAGCTCGGAGTCGCAGACCGAGGAGAAGATCCGCGGCCTGGAGATGGGAGCGGACGACTTCATCGCCAAGGGCATCTCGGGCGAGGAGCTCTACTCGAAGATCAACGCCTTCCTGCGCATCAAGGACCTGCAGGACAGCCTGCGGCGCGAAAGCGACAAGCTGAACCAGATCTTCCGCTACCTGCACGAACCGGTGGCGATCTGCGACGCGGATGACCGTCCGCTCCTGGCCAGCCAGGTGTTCCTGAGCCTGCTGCGGATGCCGCGCGAAGTCACGCAGTTCAAGACGATGACCCAGATCCTGCTGACCCTCGGGGTGAGTCCGGAGACGATCGCCCGCCTGCAGGCCGGCACGCACGAGGACGTGCGGCTGCGCATCCAGCTGGACGAGCAGACCACGCACCTGATGTGCCGCACCGCCCGGATCCACCTGGGTGACCAGAACACCGCGCTGGCCTATATCTTCCGGGACATCACGCTCGAAGTCGAAGCGGAACAGATGAAGGCGGACTTCCACTCGATGATCGCCCACGACCTGCGGTCGCCGATGTCCGTGATCCAGGGCTACGTCGCGCTGATGGCCAGCGGCAAGACCGGCGCGATCAATTCCACGCAGACCGAGTTCCTCGAGTCGGTGAACCGCAAGATCGGCGAGATGACCGCGCTGCTGAACGACTTCCTGGACATCAACAAGATCGATGCCGGGTTCGTCAACCTGAAGTGCGACGAGATGAACCTGGGCGAACTGACCGCCAGCGTCGTCGAGGACCTGACGCCGATGGCGGACAGCTCCGGGATCACCGTCGGTCTGGAGCACCCTGCGGAGCCGGTGCTGGTGTACGCCGACTCGCTGCGCGTGACGCAGATCCTCCGCAACCTGCTGTCGAACGCGATCAAGTACAACGTGGAAGGCGGCTGGATCAAGCTGGCGCTGACCGCCGGCGACGGCTGGGCCACGGTGGAGATCCGCGACGGCGGCATCGGCATGAGCGAGGACGAACTGCGGAGCCTGTTCCAGCCCTACACGCGCGGTTCGTCGCAGCGGAGGATCAAGGGCGTGGGGCTGGGCGTGGTCATCGTCAAGAAGCTGGTGGAGAGCCACGGCGGCAGCGTTCGCGTGACCAGCGAACCCGGCTGCGGCTCGACCTTCGTGTTCACCCTGCCCTTGGCGGGCGCCTGGACCGCCACGCCGGCGTCGCCCGAACCGCCCGCGCCCGATCAGGCCCGGCCGGCCGCCGCTGATCAGCCGGTCGCCGCCCACTAATCGACCACGACTGCCGATTCTGCGGCCAGACCGGCCGCCCCGCGGGGCGGCCGGTTCGTTCGCCGCGCGCGCGGTCGGCGGGCGGGCCGGCGGCAGGATCTGCCGATCGGCCGCGACGGCGCCCGCTCCGGCCGCGCCAACGGCCCCCGGACGCCGCCCGCGACGGGAGGCAGGATTTGCCGGGTCGGCCGGGGCTCGTCGTCGGGCGCGCGGCACGTCGATTGCGGGTCGGGCGGGAATCACTCCGCCTTGCGGAAGGAGTTCCCGTGATCCGCAGCCTCAACACCGCCTCCCGCGCGATGCAGCTCGAGCAGGTGCGCATCGACGCCTTGGCGAACAACCTGGCCAACGCCTCGGCCACGGGCTTCCGCCAGGTCATCACGCGCCTGGCCGAGCCGACCGCTGCTCCCGGCGCCGGACGCGCGAACCCCGCCGCCGAACCCGCCCCGGGCGGCGCCACGGCGCCGGCGCGGACCGCCGCCCAAGCGGCCGAACCCCGCTGGCGGCCGGCGACGCGGGCCGACCTGACCCACGCCCTGGACGCCCGGCCGGGACCGATCAAGCCGTCGGGCCGCGACACCGACGTGGCGATCATGGGGCGGGGCTTCTTCGAGGTCCAGACCCCCGACGGCCCCCGTTACACGCGGAACGGCTCGTTCGGCCTGGATGCGGAACGACGCCTGACGACCCCCGACGGCAAGCCGGTGGCCGGCGACGGCGGGCCGCTGCGCCTAGAGGGCGGCGAGTTCACGATCGCCGCCGACGGGACCGTGACCGTGGACGGCCAGGCCGTGGGCCGGCTCAAACTGGTCGACTTCGCGGACCCGACCCGCCTGGAACACGTCGGCGACGCCCTGCTGAAGGCCCCGGCCGACCTGGCGCCGCAACCGGTGCCGGTCGACCAGACCGTGCTGGCCCAGGGCCACGTCGAGGGCAGCAACGTCAACCCCGTCGATACGCTGGTGGCGATGATCGAGGCGCAGCGCGCCTTCGAGATCCAGAGCAAGGTCCTGCAGGCCGAGGACGAACTCCTGGGGAAGTCCGTCAACAACCTGCCGCGGACGACCGCCTAGGCGGGCGCGGCGCACCGGAAGGCGAGGCGTCATGATCAGGGCGATGGGCACCGCGGCCTCGGGCATGAAGGCCCAGCAGCTGAACATCGACACGATCGCCAACAACCTGGCGAACGTGAACACCACCGGCTACAAGCGCAGCCACACCGAGTTCCAGGATCTCCTCTACGAGAAGGTGATGCCCGGCGGCCTGGTCAACGCCGAGGGGCGCGCCACTCCCGTCAGGGTCGAGATCGGGCACGGGGTCAAGCTGGTCGCCACGAACAAGAACTTCGACCAGGGCACCATCGTGGCGACGGGCAATCCGCTGGACGTCATGATCGAGGGCGACGGCTTCTTCCAGCTGCGGATGCCGGACGGCACCATCAAGTACACGCGGGACGGCAGCTTCAAGTTGGACGCCGACCGCAACGTCGTCACCGCTCAGGGCTACCGGCTGGAGCCGTCGCTGGTCATCCCCGAGGACGCGCTGGAGATCTCCGTCTCCCGGGAAGGCATCGTCGCCGCCATGGTCCAGGGCGACGACGTCAACGTGCAGGAGATCGGCCAGCTGGAACTGGCGCGCTTCCCCAACGGCGCCGGACTGGCGGCGCTGGGGGGCAACCTCTTCAGCCAGTCGCCCGCGAGCGGGCAGCCGATCCTGGGGCAGCCGGGACTGGAGGGCATGGGCGCGACCTCGGCCGGCTACCTCGAGATGAGCAACGTCGAGACGGTCGACGAACTGGTCAACATGATCACCGCGCAGCGGGCCTACGAGCTGAACTCGAAGACCATCGCCATGGCCGACGAGATGCTGCAGGTCATCAACCACCTCAAGAGGTAGCGATGAGGGTCCGGCTCCGACACGCGCTCCTGCTGCAGCTGCTGCTGCCCGCCGCGGCGGCGCAGGCGTGGACCGTCGTGCTGCCGGACTCCGCGACGGTGGCGGCGGCGGTCGTGCGCCTCGGCGACATCGTGTTGGAACCGGTGCCGGCGCAGGCCGCCGCGCTGCTGGTGGCCGAGGCGGGCCCCGGCGACGCGACCGCGCTGGTGACCAGGCAGGGGATCCTGCGGCGGCTGGTCACGGCGTCCCTCGCGGACGGCGTCCGGCTGAGCGGGGCCACCCGTTGCCGGATCCGTTTCGGGGGCCGGCCGCTGGACCCCGCCGCGCTGCAGGCCGAGGCCGAACGGCTGGTCGCCGCGCTGCTGCCGGAGGCAAGACCCGGCGCGCCGGCGCCGTGGAGCGAAGTGACGCTGCCGGCCGGCCCGGCCGCGGTCAACGGCGACTGGCGCCTGGACTGTTCGCGCCGGGAACCGCTGCCGCCGGGGCGCGCGCAGGTCCAGCTGCAGCTGGTGGATCAGTGGCAGGCGCGCGCGCTGCCGGCCATCGTGGTCGTGCACGCCCACGGCGAGGTGCCGACGGCCCGCGCGGCGATCGCGCGCGGCACGCCGCTGGTCGACGGCCTGTTCGATTGGCGCTGGGAGGACCTGGCCGCGCTGCCGCCGGGCCTGGTGGCCGGGCGCGAGCAGCTGGCCGGGCAGAGCGCGTCGCGCAACCTGCGCGCGGGCGAATCGCCGCGCGCCGCCGACCTGCGCCCGACGCCCGTCGTGTTGGCGGGCGACCTGGTGGAACTGCTCGTCCAGCGGGGCTCGGTGCAGGCCAGCGTCCGCGCGCTGGCCCGGCAGTCCGGCAGTGTGGGCCAGACCATTCCCGTCCGCAACGAACTGACCGGCAGGCTGGTCAACGCGCGCGTCGCGGGGCCGGGCCGGGTCGAATGGAGGCGCTGACCATGACGCGGAAGACGACGAGGAGCGCGTGCGCCCTGCTCGTGACGACGATCGCGGCGCTGGCCGCCGCGCCGGCGCAGGCCACGCCGGGCCGCCGGCCATTGATCGACCTCGAGACCGGCGCCTCGCTGGTGAGCAACCTCAAGGCGCACCGGGTCGGGGATCTGGTGACGATCCTGATCACCGAGCAGGCCGCCGCCAACGCCGGCGCCAAGACCAAGGCCGACAACAAGAGCGAGCACAAGGCCGGCCCCGGGCTGGGATTCCTCGATTTCATCCGGCCGTGGGGTCTCGACAGCGAGAACAAGTACCAGGGCAACGGAGACACCCAGCGCAACGGCAGCCTGCGCGCCGAGATCACGGCCCGGATCACCGAGATCCTGCACAACGGCGACTTCCGGCTGGCGGGCGCGCGCATGGTGAACATCAACGGCGAGAAGCAGCTGATCGAGATCACCGGCATCTGCCGCGCGCGCGACATCGGCCCGGACAACACGATCATGAGCACCTACATCTCGGACGCGCAGATCGCCTACAACGGCTCCGGTCTGGTCACGGACTCGGCGCAGCCGGGCGTCGTCACGCGCATCCTCAACTGGCTCTTCTAGGAGGACCTCATGCGCTTGTCGAGGAACGGCCACGGTCTGCGGGGTCTCGCCGTCGCCGCCGGCGCGCTGACCCTGCTTGCCGCCGCGACCGCGGATTCGCTCGAGCTCGACGAGTCCAGGATCAAGGACCTGGCGATCCTCGAGGGCACCAGCCCCGAGCCGCTGGTCGGCTACGGCCTGGTGATCGGCCTGAACGGCACCGGCGACAGCCCCAAGGCGGGCGGCACGTCGAACTCGCTGGCCACGCTGCTCGAGCGGCTGGACGTGACCGTCTCGCCGGCGGATCTCAAGGCGAAGAACGTCGCCGAGGTGATGGTCACCGCCGAACTGGATCCCAACCTGAGTTCCGGCGCCCGCGTGGACGTCAAGGTCAGCTCCCTCAACGACGCCGACAGCCTCGAGGGCGGCATCCTGGTCATGACGCCGCTGAAGTCGATGGACGGCGTGGTGCGCGTCGTGGCGCAGGGGAGCATCTCCCTGGGCGGCTTCAACGTCAATGCCGGCTCCGGCAACAGCGTGCGCAAGAACCACGCACAGGCCGGCCTCATCAGCAACGGCGGCACCGTGCGGGTGCCGTTCGGCGGCTCCTGGCAGCAGGCCGGCCGGCTGGCCTGGCTGCTGCACACGCCGGACTTCGCGACGGCGGCCGCGGTCGCCGGCTCCATCAACGGCGAGTTCGGCGCCGGCACGGCGCTGGCGCGCGACGCCCAGCGCATCGACGTGGTCATTCCGGGCGCGTTCAGCGGCGACCCGGTCGCCTTCGTGGCGGCGATGGGCCAGTTGCCGGCGACGACCGACGCGCCGGCCCGGGTGGTCTTGAACGAGCGGACCGGCACGATCATCGTCGGCAAGAACGTCAAGCTCAAGGAGGCGGCCGTCGCGCACGGGACCTTGAAGGTCGTCGTCAGCACCGTCTACGACGTTTCGCAGCCGCAGCCGTTCAGCCAGGGTGGCGAGACGGTGGTGACGCCTGACGTGCGGGCGGACACCACGGAGCACGAGGCGCGGGTCCTGCGCGTCCCGGACACGGGAACGGTCGCGGACGTCGTCGGCGTGCTGAACGAGATCGGCGCCACCCCGCGGGACATCATCGCGATTCTCGAAGCCCTCAAGCAGGCCGGGTCGCTGCAGGCGGACCTGGTCATCATGTAGCCGTGACCGCGTCCTGGGCGCCGCGCCTCGACGGGACGGTCGCGCCGGCGCGGGCCGCCGCCGAGCAGACACGCCTGCGCGCGCTGGCCGGCGGGCCGCAGGCGCACGACCGCGACGACCTCGCGCGCGTCGCGCGCGAATTCGAGGGCGTCTTCCTGAACATCCTCGTCAGATCGATGCGCTCGACGGTGCCCGAGAGCGGGCTGCTCGGCGCCGGGGGCGCCACCCAGGTCTACCGCCAGATGCACGACGCCGAACTCGCGCGGGCGCTGGCCGGGTCCGGGGACGGGCTGGGCATCGCCCGACTGCTCGAGCAGCAGTTCGCCGACCAGTTCGCCGACGACGAAAGGACCGGCGATCTGGAGCCGCCTGCCGCCGTCGGGAGAGCAGAGGCCCCGCTCGGAAGGCTGCCGGCTTTTT